>NZ_JAGYGN010000034.1:0-64677 GCF_019947515.1 Pseudomonas sp. A-B-19 | reverse complement strand
GGCTTCAGCGGCGGCGGGGGCAGTTTCGGCGGGGGCGGTTCGTCCGGCGGCTGGTGATAATAAAAACGAGCAGGCACTTCACGACATGGCATTACTGACTGAACACGAACAACGCAAGGTGGCCGAGGCCATTGCCCGGGTCGAGCGCGACACCGATGCAGAACTGGTGACCGTGCTCGCGGCCCGCGCCGACGACTATGTGTACATTCCATTGCTGTGGGCCAGCCTGCTGGCACTGCTGGTGCCGGGCATCGTGCATTACTTCACCGGTTGGCTGACCCTGCACAGCCTGCTGCTGGTGCAATGGGCGCTCTTCATTGTGCTGTGCCTGGTGTTCCGCCTGCCGAGCGTCACCACCCATCTGATCCCGCGTTCGGTGCGCCACTGGCGCGCCTCGAACCTGGCGCGCCGGCAGTTCCTGGAGCAGAACCTGCACCACACCGAGGGCGGCACTGGCGTGCTGATTTTCGTCTCCGAGGCCGAGCGTTACGTGGAGATTCTGGTGGATGAAGGGATTTCCAGTCGCCTGGACAACAAGAACTGGGACGCGATCGTCGCCACGTTCACCCGGCAGGTGAAGCAGGGACAGACGCTGCAAGGGTTTGTCAGCTGCATCGAAGCCTGTGGCGAGCTGCTCAAGGTGCATGTGCCAGCGACCCATGTGCGCAATGAGTTGCCGAACCGGTTGGTGGTGCTCGGCTAAGTCTTGCCATGGCGTTGTGTAGCGCCCATCGCTACAACTCCCGTCGATTGTCCGGGTTCGGCCTGGTCGTCAGTATTTCTCTCTAACAGTGGACGCCCAGCGACGGGTGTTCCCGCGAAGAGGGATTCTTATGTCAACCCAACAATTGAATGACTCTTTGGCACCGGTAGCGCCCGGCGCAGAGGCAAGTACACCAACGGCGAAGCTGACGGCGAAAGAAACACAAATCCTGATGTGGTGTTTCAAGGGCAAGACTTCCTGGGAAATCGCCAGGATCGAGAATTGCACGGAATCTACCGTCAATTTTCACTTCGCCAATATTCGCCGAAAATTCGACGTCAGCTCTCGCAGTTCTGCCTTGTTCAAGGCGATCGAGTCGGGAGCGATCATCGTGGATTCGGTCGTTGCGCGAGGTGCGCATGAGCCTGACTGATTCAACCTACAACGGTATCAGTGGGCTCATGTTGGGAATGGGGATTGCATCGCTGCCAGTGATTGATGGCGAGGTGCTGTTCGGTGCAATGCTCGGCGCGTGGCTGGTCACAACCACTCGCACTGACTTCAAGGCCTGGCAGCGCATCGGTTCCTGGTTGCTCTCTGCAGGTGTCGGATACCTTTTCACGCCTGTCGCACATCCGCTGGTGCCTTTTCTGACTGCGGGCGTGACAGCCTTTCTTTGCGCGCTGGTTGTTATTCCTATCAGCATCAAGCTCATGCAATGGATCGATAGCGTCGGTATCGGCGAAATCATTCAACACCTGCGAGGGCGACGATAAGGGGCCGTGAATGGATTGCTCTGGTGTGGGTGGCGGGCGCGGCCTGTCTTGAAGCAATGAAACTTCGGATTACATAGGTCATCAAGTTTCATTCGAAGGTTTAAGTGTTGCCAGAATGGAGGCCATTTCGGAAAGCCTGAGTTCCATATCACGCAGTCGCTGCTTTTCCTCGAGTGCGTTTTGTATGGCGCAGCGATCATTTTCGTCGAGCAACCGCCAGAGCGTGAGAATGGTGTTTTCCCGTGTTGTGCTTTCCTGATTGGCTTCCGAAGAATTAGTAACTGTCTGTCTCAAAATCGGACCTTCGCCCAGCAGCAGCCAGTCAAGGGATATTCCCCGGCTTTGAGCGATTTCTACGCATAATGAGTATGGCGTGCTATCGCGCCCTTTCCAGCTACTAAGGGTTTGCGGGCTGATCTGTAGCGCGGAAGATAAGGAAGCATCGGTTTTTGTGCCGGTGACTTGCTTTAATCGAGCCAGAACAGCTTGTGATTTTTTGCTACGCAATTTGAGCCTCTTCCTTTTGACTTATGCTTTTTGAGTGCTTAATTTATGCGTAATGAATACTTTTTTCATGTGAGTAATCAACCTTCAAAGATGAGTCAGAAGAATACGATGTTGAAATTTCCTAATAGTATCAGGGTGATTTCCTACGAGCATGGCTCGAACCCATATACGTCCGCCCGATGCACTTCCTTATGTCTGGTAGACACGGTTCGCAAGTCCGGAGTGCCACGATGAACGTTTCAAGCAGTATTGCGTTTGATCAGGTTGATTGCCACCCAATGACTGTCGGGAACCAAGCATGAGTACTTATAAAATGGTGTGCCCGCACTGCTTGAACAGGATGCGCATCCGCACCAGCGAGGGCCGACATATTTTCCTGCGGGTGGCATATCTGCAATGTACGTCGGAAGCTTGCGGTTGGTCCGTGCGCGCCGAATTTGAAATGACCCATGAGCTTTCGCCCAGTGGCATGCCCAACCCGGCCGTACGTTTGCCTTGCGCCGGACCCGATTTGCGCCGTGCCGCCCGGCCCGTGGCAGTCAGCCCCGCCATGACAGACGTGCCGCAGGAGACGTGAGCATGAAGGTCATCAATGAATATGCGGATCTGGATGGGGAGCTGTTGGCTATAGCCCAGGCGTTTCTGGGGCGCCATGAAAGTGAAGGGGGGAGCGATGATCAAGTCCTGTTTTGTCGCGCGGTGAAGCATCTGCAGAATATGGATGTACCGATGTACCTGGCGGAAAGGCTGGTCAGCCGTGCCTACGGTGTACTCAAGTCATGCAACGACCGACGGCGCCTGGATATCGAGGCAAGTTCCGAAACGATCGCCGTGGTGACTGACCCTGCCAATGGCCTGACTTGGGCGGTGCCAGTGGGGCTGATCGTCAAGCACATCATCAACTCGCCGAACAACCGCAGGCTTCGCCTGGTGGAACCCTGAGTTTTCAGCGGTTGTTTTGAGGTCCTGGGCAGCATGACCGGGACCTGCCGCAAAATAACCCCGTGCCCAAAGTCCTCGTCCCCCTTAAAATACCGGCATTCTCCGATTTGCATCGCCTGAGGCCGTTTTTCCATGTCCGTCACCACCACTCCCGCCAGCCTCGCGCCGGATCATCACGCCCAGTTCATCGACCTGGTGCAAACCAGCCTCGAGCAAAATGCGTTCATCAAACTGGTGCTGGCCAAGTACGTGGGCGATGAAACGGACCTGCAGCGAATCATCATCAAACCGGTGACGGTCAAGGCGCTGCCTTGCCTGTCCTTCGTCTACCGCTACAAAACCCGCGACATCACCAAGAACCTGCCGCTGGCCGAAGGCGTGGCGAGCATTGCCGAGCTGCTGCCCGCGTCGTTCAAAAATGCGCATTTGTTGGCGTTGACCGACGAAGCCCAGCTCGAATACAGCAAAAAGGGCAAGTCATCGCTGTTCAAGAGCAAACCTCAACAATTGCGCGAAGTGCCATCGACCGAGCACAACCGTGAAAAAACCCGTTTTCTGGACCTGAGCCGGCCATTTCTCGCCGACCTTGGCGTGACCAACAAGCAGCATGAACTGATCCCGGCGATGTCGCGCAAGTGGAAGCAGATCAACAAGTTCATCGAAGTGTTCAGCCATGCGCTGACCTCGTCACCCCTGGCGCTGGACAAACCGGTGCGCGTGGCGGACTTCGGATCGGGCAAGGGTTACCTGACTTTCGCCATCCACGACTATCTGTGCAACACCTTGAAGGCCCAAGGCGAAGTGACCGGCGTCGAGCTGCGTGAAGACATGGTCACCCTGTGCAACAACGCTGCTGCCAGGCTTGAACACCAAGGCCTGGTGTTCAAGTGCGGTGACGTGCGCAGCGTGGCGCCGAGCGAACTGGACGTAATGATCGCCCTGCATGCGTGCGATATCGCCACCGACTATGCGATCCACACCGGCATTCGCTCCGGTGCAGCGATCATCATGTGCTCGCCGTGCTGTCACAAACAGATCCGCCTGCAAATCCAGAGCCCGGCGCTGCTCAAGCCGATGCTGCAATACGGCTTGCACCTGGGCCAGCAGGCGGAAATGGTCACCGACAGTTTGCGCGCGTTGTTCCTTGAAGCCTGCGGTTACGAGACCAAGGTGTTTGAGTTCATCTCACTGGACCACACCAACAAGAACAAGATGATCCTGGCGGTCAAACGCGCCGAGCCGGTGGACCCGGGCCAGTTGCTGGCAAAGATTCAGGAACTGAAGGACTTCTATCACATCAGCGAACATTGCCTGGAAACGTTGCTGCGCGCCGACGGTTACCTCTAACCCCCGCACAATCCTGGAGCTGGCTTGCCGGCGATAGCGATCTCGAGGACGCCTTCGCCGGCAAGCCGGCTCCTACAGGGTTATGCAGTGGCAACCCGTGCCGGGCGCACCGTGGTCTTGCGCCCCAGCATCACCGTCACGATCACCCCGCCAGCAAACAGCCAGGTAATCGGCTCCACATGTTCACCGAAGAACAGCGCCGAGAAGGCGATGGTGAAGAAAATCTGCAGCAACTGGATCTGACTGACCCGGGCAATGCCGCCCATGGCCAGCCCGGCGTACCAGGCAAAGAAGCCGATGAACTGCGAAAACAGCGAGACATAACCGAAGGCCCACCAGGTCTTGGCGGAAATCTCACCTTGATGTTGCAGCGCCAGATACACCACCGGCCCGATCAGCAGGGGCGTCGATAGCACCAGTGCCCAGCAGATCACCTGCCATCCACCCATCTCCCTGGCCAGTCGGCCTCCCTCGGCGTAGCCCAGTCCGCCCACTGCAATGGCACCCAGCATCAACAAATCACCGACCTGAATGCTGCCGGCACCGCTGATCAGTGCATAACCGAGCACCAGCGCGCTGCCCAATGCGGCGCAGGCCCAGAAGGCTTTCGACGGCCGCTCATGGGACAACCACGCGGCATACAGCGCCACGCACAGCGGCTGCAAACCGTTGACCAGCGCACCGTGAGATGCCGGCAAGGTTTGCATGGCCCAGGCCGACAATACCGGGAAACCGAGGATCACCCCGGCCATCACCAGCGTCAGGCCTTTGACCTGCTTCCAGGTCGGCCATTTTTCCCGGTGCCACAGCAACAGCAACGCCGCCGGAACCGCTGCAAACAGTGCCCGGCCCAGGCCATTGAGCAACGGGTGCAGCTCTTGCACGACGATCCGCGTGAAGGGCAGGGTGAGGCTGAAGATCACTACGCCGAGCAGGCCCAGGGCCATGCCGGTGTTTTCGCGCGAGGACATGATGGCAACCAGAATCGTGGGTGATGGGGGATGTCGTTATCTAGCCATAAACCCGGGGCTTTGGCGCTTACAGCTGGCTACAGAAATATCCGTACAGTTTCCGCGGCCCCTGTGGCGAGGGAGCTTGCTCCCGCTCGGCTGCGAAGCAGTCGCAAAACCTGTCGGCTCGGTGTAACTCAAAGACCGTCGGGGGCCGCTTCGCTGCCCAGCGGGAGCAAGCTCCCTCGCCACAAAAGCCAGGGCCGATCCGTATCGTTCGTAGTAGCCGGTTGTTACCCGCCCAGCCGGATAAGGACTACCTTGAATACTCCTGCACGCCCACTTCCAGAGGAGTTCTCCCCATGGCTGCGAAAAAAATCCTGATGCTGGTTGGTGATTACGTCGAAGACTACGAGGTGATGGTGCCGTTCCAGGCGCTGCTGATGGTCGGCCACACGGTGCACGCCGTTTGCCCGGACAAGGCTGCCGGCCAGACTGTGCGCACGGCGATCCATGACTTTGAAGGCGACCAGACCTACAGTGAAAAACCCGGTCACCTGTTTGCCCTGAACTTTGATTTCGCCAAGGTCAACGCCGCCGATTATGACGCCGTGCTGATTCCGGGCGGCCGCGCGCCGGAGTATCTGCGCCTGAACGAAAAAGTCCTGGAACTGGTGCGCGCATTCGACAAGGCTGGCAAGCCGATCGCCGCCGTTTGCCATGGCGCGCAGTTGCTGGCG
The DNA here is from genome assembly GCF_019947515.1 of Pseudomonas sp. A-B-19. NCBI lineage: Bacteria > Pseudomonadati > Pseudomonadota > Gammaproteobacteria > Pseudomonadales > Pseudomonadaceae > Pseudomonas > Pseudomonas sp. A-B-19. Next base: position 58,712 of record NZ_JAGYGN010000034.1, on the reverse strand, counting down.
GCCGCGGGTGTTCTCGAAGGTCGCGAATGCAGCGCTTATCCGGCCTGCGCCCCGGAAGTGCGCCTGGCGGGCGGTACGTATATCGATATTCCGGTGACGGACGGCCATGTTCAGGGCAATCTGGCCACGGCTCCGGCCTGGCCAGCACACCCGAACTGGCTGGCCGGTTTCCTGGGGTTGCTGGGCACCAAAATCACGCTGTAACGAGGGACATGTCCATGTGCGAGCTGTACGTCAAAGCCGACCCGATACTCTACGAATCGCGCTCCCGCTCGCTACGCATCTGCGGGGTGGTCACCACCTTGCGCCTGGAGAATCAGTTCTGGGACATCCTCAGCGAAATCGCCGAGGTCGACGGCATGACCACCAACCAGTTGATCGCCAAGCTGTATGAAGAGGTGATGGATTATCGCGGCGAGGTGGTCAATTTCGCTTCGTTCCTGCGGGTCAGTTGTACGCGGTATTTGAGCCAGCGGCGGGCGTCGGCGCCAGAGTTGTCGGTGGTGCGGGCAGCAGTGAAATAGGTTGGTTTTGCGCTGCATGGGCGGGCCCCATCGCGGGCAAGCCCGCTCCCACAGGTTCAATGTGACCCCTGTGGGAGCGGGCTTGCCCGCAATGGGGCCGGTACAGGCGACAGAAACACCAGGCTGGTCTTTACTGTGAAGCGCGCAACCTCTCAATCGCCCAGGAGAAAGAGCATGTCCGGATGGTATGAAGTGAGCAAAAGCAGCAATGGCCAGTTCAGGTTTGTGCTGAAAGCGGCGAACGCCGAGACCATTCTGACCAGCGAGCTGTACACCACCCACGCCGCCGCCGAAAAAGGTATCGCCTCGGTCCAGGCCAACAGCCCGCTGGATGAGCGTTACGAGAAGAAAACCACCAGGGATGGTCATCCGTATTTCAACCTCAAGGCGGGCAACCACGAGATCATCGGCAGCAGCGAGGCCTATACCTCTGTTGCAGCCATGGAGAAAGGTATCGCCAGCGTGAAGGTCAACGGCCCGAGCAAAGTGGTCAAGGACAAGACGTTGCCGGTGCTTTGAGTACAGCTTTCAAATCCAGCACAAATCCCACAGGGGTAATGCATACCCATGTGGGAGCGAGCCTGCTCGCGATAGCGGTAGCCGCGTCGCCGCTAAACCTCGACCGGAACCGCCAGCTTCGGGCCACCCAGCGCATGGCTCTTGGAATCAAAAAACCGCAACTCCACAGCCGTCCCCTCAAACACCTTCGCGTAATGCCGCTTCTGGTGCTGGATGAATGCCTTGCTGCGCGGGTAAATCGAGATTGCTACCACCTGCGGTTTTGCCAGGCGCAGGGCGTGGATGATGTGGCTGTCCTGCTCTCCCAACGCATGGCCGAAGATGCACAGCGCCTGGCCGTGACCGAGTAGTTGCTCGTAGCAGAACGACAGATAGTCCGAACTGCGGATGGTCTTGAGCTTGTCCGCGCTCGGCCCTTCGTTGACGAACAGCGGCACGTCGTCGAGGGTCTTGATCGTGTTGTTGATGGCGAAATTGCCCAGCAACGTGCCCTCGGTCGACATCAGCTTGCGCGCCGTGCCGTCCTGGTTTCGCACCAGGTGCAGGCCGCCGTGCAGGTACAGCAAACGGGTTTTCTCGGTGGCGGTGTCGCTCAGGTCGAAACCAGGTTCGGCGCCCTGGAACAGGTCGGTAATCGCCTCGGGCTGCTGTTGCACCGCCCAGTAGTTGAGCAGGTCGTAATTGGTGGTGAACACCGTGCGATAGCTGGCCAGCTCCTGATTGATCGTCGCCAACGTCGAAGGCACCACCAGCCGCCACGGGATATGCACCGCATGCACGGTGTTGATCAGCGCTTCCTTGATCGCGTAATAGCGATTGCGTGGGGCGGCGGAGCTGACAGCCAGGGCCTTGTTGACCCGGCTGGTGGTTTTCAGGGCGCTCAGTACCTGCTCGAAACTGCGGGTCTGCAGCGCGTCGAACACGCTCAGCTCGGATTGACTCAGGGGTTTTTCTTCAACGGTGCGGGCGTTTTCGAACAGCGACTCGTAGCCGAAATCGTCCCACACCGCGCGACTGGCGCCGTTGCCCACCAGCAAACCACTGAACGAAGCGGTGTTGCGCAAGGCGTTCCAGTCTTCAAGTTGGGCATCGACATCCTGGAAATCGGTCATTGCGGTCTTCGTCTCACGGCAAAAGGTCTATGGGCGGCGACTTTATCACGAGCGGGTGCCCGGACCACGGTACGACTGGGGCGAAGAACGCTATGCTGCGACTTTGCCCGAGCCGACTTCGCCGAGTACCCGATGCTGCAAAAAAGCCTGATCCGCCGTCTCGACCTGATCACTCTGCAACTGTTCGTCGCTGTCCATGAAGAAGGCACGCTGACCCGTGCCGCGTCGCGCGAAGCGATTGCCGTCTCGGCGGCGAGCAAACGCTTGATGGAGCTGGAGGAGGCGCTGGGCATCAGCCTGTTCGTGCGCCAGGCCAAGGGCATGTCCCTGACTCCGGCCGGTGAAACCCTGCTGCATCATGCCCGGCAGATGTTGTTCAACGTCGAGAAAATGGGGCTTGAACTGGGCGAACACAGCCACGGTGTGCGCGGCTACGTGCGGATGCTCGCCAACCTGTCGGCGATCATTCAGTTTTTGCCCGAGGACCTGCGGGATTTTTCCGAGCGTCACCCACAGGTCAAGACCGACCTCGAAGAACGGCCCAGCGCCGGGGTGATTCAGGGCGTGCTCGACGGGGTGGCCGACCTGGGGATCTGTTCCATCGACAGCGACATCAAGGGCCTGCACAGCGTGTTGTATCGCCAGGACAAACTGGTGGTGTTGATGCCGCCGCACCATCCATTGGCGAACCGCTCGAGCGTGGCGTTCGCCGATACGCTGGACAGCGATTACGTTGGCTTGCATGCCGCCAGTTCGATCAACATGCGCACCCACGCCGCAGCCCGTGAGGCCGGCAAGGTGTTGCAGGTGCGCATTCATGTGCCAGGGTTCGATGCCATGTGTCGCATGATCCAGGCCAACATGGGGATCGGCATTCTTCCGCAGCGGGCCTATGAATTGTTTGGCCGGGCGCTGGGATTGCACGCGGTGCCGTTGACGGACGAATGGTCGGATCGGGCGTTGATTCTGGTGGTGCGCGACGAGGCGTTGCTGTCGCCGGTGAGCCGGATGTTGTTTGAGCATTTGCGGGGTTCAGCCTGATAGTTCTCGGCTGAATGGGCCGGCCTCTTCGCTGGCAAGCCAGCTCCTACAGTTGATTCGTGGCGATCACACATCCCCTGTAGGAGCGGGCTTGCCCGCGAAGGCGGCCTTGAGGCTGCGACAATCCCCCAAGAGCGTTCGCATTTCGCGAACGATCGTTGCCAACTGAAGGTTGGATTCCCGCCCCCCCTGTCCTCTAGCCTTGGCGCATATTCCAAGAACAAGAGGTACCCCGCGATGACTGCCCCCTTGAGTGCGATCAAAGTGATCGAGATCGGCACGCTGATCGCCGCGCCGTTTGCGGCGCGCATGCTGGCCGAGTTCGGCGCCGAGGTGATCAAGATCGAAGCCATGGGCCAGGGCGATCCCCTGCGCAAATGGCGCAAGCTGCACGAAGGCACCTCGCTGTGGTGGTACCTGCAATCGCGCAACAAGAAGTCCCTGGCGCTGAACCTCAAATCCCCCGAAGGCATCGAACTGGTCAAGCAACTGGCGACCGGCGCCGATGTGCTGATCGAAAACCTGCGCCCCGGCGCCCTGGAGAAACTCGGCCTGGGTTGGGAGGTATTGCATGCACTGAACCCCAACCTGACGCTGGTGCGGATTTCCGGTTACGGCCAGACTGGCCCGTACCGCGATCGTCCGGGTTTCGGTGCCATTGGCGAAGCCATGGGCGGGATTCGCTACACCACCGGCACCCCCGGTTCGCCGCCGGCGCGGGTCGGCGTGAGCCTTGGCGACTCCCTGGCATCGCTGCATGCGGTGATCGGTGCGCTGATGTCGCTGCTGCGGGTCAAGACCGGGCAGGGCGGCGGGCAAATCGTTGATGTGTCCCTGGCCGAAAGCGTGTTCAACGTGATGGAAAGCCTGGTGCCGGAATACGACATGCTGGGCCATGTGCGTGAACGCAGCGGCGGCGCCTTGCCTGGCATCGCGCCATCCAACACCTATCAGACTGCCGATGGTGCCTACGTGGTGATCGCCGGCAACAGCGATCCGATCTACAAGCGCCTGATGCAAACCATCGGCCGCCCCGATCTGGCCGAAGCCCCGGAGTTCGCCCACAACGACGGGCGTGCAGCCAAGAGCAATGTGCTTGACGCCGCCATCACCCACTGGACCAGCAGCCTGCCCATCGACGAAGTCCTGGCCGCGCTGGAGGCCGCCGAAGTCCCGGCCGGACGCATCTACTCGGTGGCCGACATCGTCGCCGATCCGCACTATCAGGCACGGGACATGCTGCTCAATGCCGAACTTCCCGGTGGTGCCACGGTGAAGATGCCGGGCATCGTGCCGAAACTCTCCGAAACCCCCGGCGGCGTGAACTGGTCCGGCCCTGGTTTGGGTCAGCACACCGACGGCATCCTCGCGCAACTGGGCCTGACCGTTGCCGACATAGAGCGCCTGAAAGTCGAAGGAGTGGTGCAATGATCTCCGGCTATTCCGATAGCCTGATCGTGCAGGAAGTCTCCCCGCGCGATGGCTTGCAGATCGAGCCGACCTGGGTTGAAACCCACGACAAGATCGCCTTGATCGATCAATTGTCGCAGGCCGGATTCAGCCGTATCGAAGCCGGTTCGTTCGTGTCGCCCAAGGCCATTCCAGCGCTGCGCGATGGCGAGTTGGTGTTCAAGGGCATCACCCGGCAACCGGGGGTGATCTATGTCGCGCTGATCCCCAATCTCAAAGGCGCGCAACGGGCGCTGGCGTGCAGTGCCGATGAGCTGAACCTGGTGATGTCCGCCAGCCAGACTCACAACCTGGCGAACATGCGCATGCGTTGCGAGGATTCGTTGGCCGCATTCGGCGAGATTGTGCAGTTCGTTGGCGACAGCCCCGTGCGACTCAACGGCAGCATCGCTACCACCTTCGGCTGTCCGTTCGAGGGCAAGATCGATGAGGACCGCGTACTGCAAATCGTCGAGGCCTATCAGGAACTCGGCATCCAGGGCATCACCCTGGCCGATACCACGGGTATGGCCAACCCGCGCCAGGTCGACCGGCTGGTGCGCCGGGTGCTGCAACGGGTGTCCCCGGCGGACCTGACCCTGCATTTTCACAACACCCGCGGCCTTGGCCTGTGCAACGTAATGGCCGCTTATGAGGCCGGTGCCCGTCGCTTCGACGCAGCCCTCGGCGGCCTCGGTGGCTGCCCGTTCGCGCCGGGGGCATCGGGAAACATCTGCACCGAGGATCTGGTGAACCTGTGCGATGAAGTCGGCATTCATACCGGCATCGATTTGCCGCTGCTGCTGAAACTGTCCCGGGGATTACCGGCGCTGCTCGGCCACGAAGTGCCGGGCCAACTGGCCAAGGTCGGGCGCAATTGTGACTTGCACCCGATTCCCACCTGACACACCGAATCACTTGTAGGAGCTGGCTTGCCAGCGAAGAGGCCAGCCCATTCAGCATCGAAGCGTTTGACAGACCGCTTCGCCGGCAAGCCGGCTCCTACAAAAAAACACCATAAACCAGACAACAAAAACAATCGGACACCCCCGGGAAGTCCGCCTGGAGAACCACAATGAGCCTCAATGCACTGGAGGCGGGCACGAGCCCGGCCGTTAGCCACGACACCGAAAAAGCCCTGGTCAGCAAAGTCGCCTGGCGCCTGATGCCGCTGATCATGGTCTGCTACCTGTTCGCTTTTTTCGACCGCATCAACATCAGCTTCGCCAAGTTTCAGTTGCAGGCTGACCTGAGCCTGAGCGACACCGCCTACGGCCTGGGTGCCGGGTTATTCGTGGTCGGTTACGTGATTTTCGAAGTGCCGAGCAACATGATGTTGTACAAGGTCGGTGCCCGGCGCTGGATCGCCCGAATCATGATGTCCTGGGGCCTGGCCACGGCGGCCATGGTGTTCGTCAACAGCGAATGGCAGTTCTACGTGCTGCGCTTCGTGATCGGTGCGATGGAGGCGGGTTTTGCCCCGGGCGTGCTGTATTACCTGACCCTGTGGTTCCCGCAGCACTATCGCGGGCGCATCACCTCGATGCTGTTCCTGTCGTCGGCATTTGCCGGCCTGGTGGGCGCGCCGTTCTCCGGGCTGGTGCTGCAACACCTCGACGGCTTCCTGCAAATGCGTGGCTGGCACTGGCTGTTCCTGCTAGGCGGCGTGCCGTGCATCGGCCTCGGCCTGCTGGTGCTGACCCTGCTCAAGGACCGTATCGAAGACGCCCATTGGCTGACGTCTTCGGAGAAGACCCTGCTGGCCAGCCGTATCGCCCGGCATGAGCCGCACAAGAGCGGTGGTTCGCTGCTCGCCGCGCTGCGGATTCCGGGCTTCCTGACCTTGGGCCTGATCTATTTCCTGATCCAGGTGGCGTCCTACGGCTTGAACTTCTGGGCGCCGCAACTGATCCGCAGCGCCGGCACCGAAAGTCCGGTGATGATCGGCTTGCTGACGGCCATACCGTACATCTGCGGTGCAATCAGCATGGTGGTGATCGGACGCCTGTCCGATGCGAGCGGCGAGCGGCGCAAGTTTGTCGCCGGTCTGGTGGCGGTCGGCGCGATCGGTTTCTTCTGTGCAGGGATTTTCGCCAACCACACGACCTTCCTGATAGTCGCGTTGGGCCTGCTCGGTGCCGGGATCATCGCCTCCATTCCGAGCTTCTGGACCCTGCCGCCGAAACTGCTGGCCGGTGCCGGCGCAGGCGCTGCCGGCGGGATTGCGGTGATCAACACCCTGGGCCAGTTCGGCGGCATCGTCAGCCCGGTAATGGTCGGCCGGATCAAGGACCTGACCGGCAGCACCACGCCGGCGCTGTATGTCATCGGGGTTTGTGCGCTGATTGCGGTGGCGCTGTTGCTGTGGGGGTTGCCGCAGAAGTTGCGGACCCTCGACAAGTTTTAAAAGATCGCAGCCTTCGGCAGCTCCTACTCGGACCACGCATCCCCGAAGGAGCTGCCGGAGGCTGCGATCTTTTGATCTTCAAGAAGTCGCTGTCATCGCTTTTTCCGCAGCGTCACTAAACTGAATCAACACCACCCCGGCCATCAACAGCACCACCCCAATCAACTTGGGCAAGGTAACCTGCCGCTCCATCAATCCAAACCAGCCAAAGTGATCCAGCAACAACGACGCCACCACTTGTCCCGCTAGCGCCAATGCCATGAACCCTGCGGCACCCAGCTTGGGCAGCAGCACCAATGCCAACGAAATAAAGCACACCCCAAACGCGCCACCGGCCCACATCCAGAGCGGCGCCTTGCTGATGAACGTAAGTGACGGCAACGGCAAGCGCATCGCAACGATGATCGGCAACAACACCACAACGCTTACCAGCAACGAGGCGAGCGTCGCCCACAACGGATGGCCCAGCCCGCGCCCGAGATTGACATTGATGGCGCTCTGAAACGGCACAACCGCCCCGGCGATCATCGCCAGCCCTATCAGACCGGCCCAATGCAACGTACTCATGTTCATGCTCCAACAGGTTTTGCTGGACTCTAGAGTATTCGTCGCGCAGATTTAAATTCCGATTTGTTATCCAGAACATGCATCAGATGAATGATCTGCGCCGTATCGACCTCAACTTGCTGGTGATCCTCGACGCCCTGCTCGCCGAGCAACACGTGACCCGGGCGGCCGAGCGTCTGCACCTCAGCCAGCCAGCGGTCAGCCATGCGCTGGCGCGATTGCGCGACCTGCTTGGCGACCCACTGCTGGTGCGCGCCGGGGCCGGCCTTGTGCCGACTCCGCGAGCGCTGGAGCTGGTGGCACCGCTGGCCGAAGCCCTCGCCCAGGTGCAGGCACTGCTGGCGCCCAATGCCTTCGATCCCGCGACCACCCGGCGCACCTTCCGCCTGGCGATGTCCGACTACGGCGCCGCCATTGTCCTGCCGGGGCTGATCCGAGCGTTGCGCCGCGAAGCGCCGGGCATCGACCTGCAAATCAGCCACGGCAGCCGCGAAAGCATGCTTGAAGGGGTGCTCAACGGTGACATTGATGTCGCCGCCGGTGTGTTCCCGGAAATGCCCAACGAGTTGCGCAGCACGCCGCTGTTCGAAGAGCACTACGCCTGCCTGGTCGACTGCAAAAGCCTGCCCGCCGATGGTGTGCTCGACCTGCCCACTTATCTGGCACGGCCCCATGTGCTGCTGGAGATGCGCGGCAGCGGCACCCCGGAGATCGAGCGCGCCTTGACTGCCTTGCGCGAACGCAGGCGTGTCGCCATCAGCCTGCCGCATTGGAGCGTGGCCCCGCAGCTCATCAGTGGAACGGACCTGATCCTCACTGTCGCATCGCGTGGCTTGCACGGTATCGATGAGCAATCACTGATTGTCGTCCCGCCGCCATTTCAAATCCCGTCGTTTGCGTTTGTACTGGTCTGGCACAAGCGGCGGGGCGGGGATCAGGCGTTGAACTGGTTGAATCGCAGGATTGGGGAGGGGATCGATCGCTAGAGGCTTTTCTAAAATGGCCTTTACCAATTGGAAGGTGGCAGGCGACGCGTATGAAAAATTCGTAGTACCTGAAGCCGACCTTGGCGAACCCGGTAGGGAATCAAATAGGGGCGATCTTGCATGATCCATTCCCGGGTACCGGGTAAGCGTCCTTCACGACCCGTTGCTGGAAATCGGGCAAGGTGATCGACACTGGCGAGAATCGCCTGGACAAAATCTGCAGCAGCTTTTGGGTTCTCGATGGCGATGTATGCGGCTTCATCATCCAGATTCTTTAACGCCGTACGCAACCACTCAACGCGCATTCGTCGTCCACTTGTCAGCCATTGCGTTCACTTCCTCTTGTGTCGCGAAGTCACCTTCATCAGCTTCTTTCAAGGCTTTCTGAATTTCCTCGATTTGCCACGCTTCACGGGCCAGGTATTCACGCAGCGCATCCACGGCCAGAAATGATTTGCTGCGGCCCGTTGCTTTGGAAAGACTCGCGAGGGTATCGGCGATTTCGTCTGGTATGCGCAGGGACATAACTGACATGGTGGTCTCGATGTAGTGGTTTGTAATACAACATACTACACCGTCATCTGTGGGGCGGGGCCAGCCCGTTCGTCTGTCGAGATGTTTCAGTCGACAGGTAATGACCTGATATAGACTGGCCACCATTCACCAAGCCGTTCAAAAGGATTCCCCATGACTCCATCGTTGCTAATGGCCGTGCTTGCCTCGGGTTTTATCTACGGCATCACCCCGGGGCCGGGTGTGCTGGCGGTGTTCGGCATTGGTGCGGCCCATGGGCGACGGGCCGGGGCGGGGTTTCTGTGCGGGCATTTGCTCGGCGATGTGATCTGGTGCAGCACGGCGCTGATCGCGATAGTCGGTGCGCGGGAGATCGGCAGTGCGGCGTTCGATGTGCTCGGTGTGCTCAGCGGCCTGTACCTGTTCTGGCTCGGCTGGCGTGCGGTGCGCGCCCGGCGCAGCAACGGTGATGCGCCGCAGGGTCCGGCGCGGCAACCATTCTGGCACGGCATTGTGTTTGGCCTGACCAATCCGAAGGCCTATCCGGTGGCGGTGGCGACGTTCACGGCACTGTTGTCGAGCCGCGCGGAATTGCTCAGCTGGTCAATGCTGCCGGCGCTGATCGTCCTGAGTTTCGTCGGCGGGTTGCTTGCCTACGCTATTCTCATTGGCATTGTCGGTGCACGGCGAGTACGCACCTTGTACCAGCGTCATGAACTGGCAATCACCCGGTTGTGCGGGGTGATGTTCATCGGTTTCGCCATCAACGCGCTGGTCCATGCGTTGCCGGGGCTGATGCCGAACAAGGCTTGAATGTGATCACAAGGACGCAAGGCCGACAGGGCAGGGATGGTTGATAAGCGCTGCAGTATCGGGACACCCACGCTGAACCATGGAAAATCGAAATTCCGCGCCGCTGGCGAGCTATATCGATCTGTTGCTGGACGCCGTCTGCGCGGTGGATAAACAAGGCCGTTTCGTCTTTGTCAGCGCGGCGTGCGAGCGCATTTTCGGCTACAGCGCCGATGAGATGATCGGAGAGACGATGATCGATATGGTGCACCCGGCCGATCGCCAGCGCACCCTCGACGCCGCCCGGGAAATCATGGGTGGCGAACCCAAACTCAACTTCGAAAACCGCTACCTGCGCAAGGATGGCAGCGTGGTGCACATCCTCTGGTCGGCACGTTGGTCGGAGGATGATCAATTACGCATCGCGGTGGCCCGCGACATCACCGAACGCAAGCAGGCCGAATCCCGGCAGGCAGCGTTATATGCGATTTCCGAAGCGGCCCACGCGGCGGAGGATCTGCTGGCGTTGTTCAAACGCATCCACATGATCATCGGCGAATGGCTGCCGGCACTGAATTTTTCCGTGGCGCTGTACGACGAGCGCTGCGCGCAGTTGAATTTCCCTTATCACGTCGATGACCACGAGCCACAGCCCGAACAGCCCGGAACCATGACCGGGCGCCTGTGCAGCGAAGTGATCCGCACGGGGCAGCCGATCCTGTTGACCCCGGACCAGAACACACCGCCTGACGGCTTCGAAGTGCTGTCGACCGGGCAGAGCACAGCGTGTTGGCTGGGTGTGCCGCTGAACTCGCAAAACGGCACCATCGGCGCATTGATCGTCAAAAGCATTCCGGGCGGCGAGCGCTACACCGAGCAAGACAAGGAACTGCTGCAATACGTCTGCGCCCAGGTCGCAACTGCCATCGAGCGCAAGCAATTGCATGCCCGCCTGCAATACATGGCCCAGTACGACCAACTGACCCAGTTACCCAACCGCGAACTGTTGCGCGAGCGCCTCAAGGCATCACTGCAAGTGGCCCGGGAGGGCCGCGGGCGCATGGCGCTGCTGTACGTCGACCTCGACCGCTTCAAGCAAGTCAACGACACCCATGGCCACGCGGTCGGCGACATGCTGCTGCAAGCGGTGGCTAACCGGCTCAAGGGCTGCGTGCGGGAAACCGACACCGTGGCCCGCATCGGCGGCGATGAATTCGTGGTGTTGTTGCACAGCATCCGCGCTGCGGACGATACCGACATCGTGGTCGAGAAAATCCGTCAGGTCCTGGTCCAGCCTCTGCGCCTGGACGGGCATAGCCTGAACATCCAGCCAAGTATCGGCGTCGCCCGATACCCCGATCACGGTACCGAAGAGAAGCAATTGTTCAGGCATGCCGACGAGGCGATGTACTGCGCCAAACGCGAGAATCACCTGCGACTGGTCTGAAAACCGGGCACCGTTCGTCGTGGTATCCATGCAATTTTCTAAACCTTTTGGGGCGCGCAACTTCAGATTCTATGAGGGATACAGCTCGCCGCGATCATCACCAGGAGGAAGAGAGTCATGCGTGATTCAAGAAACCCGAACTCGGGAAACTTCGCCAACGATCGAACGAAGGCCTCTGAAGCCGGTCGCAAGGGTGGGAGAACCACCACCACGACCGTCGATAAAGACCCTGCGAAACCCGGCATGGGTCGCAAGGGCGGTCAGAAAACCCGCTAAAGGATGCAGGTGGTTTTGATTGAGAAGCGGGGGCGCAAGCTCCCGTTTGACTTTGAAAAGGAGGGCGCGACCATGAACCGGATGGCCACCCGATTATGTAATGTCAGTATTGCCACGTTACTGGGCCTGATTGCGAGCAGCGCCTTTGCCCAGTCGCCCGCCGAATTCATCGACGAGGCCTCGGCAAAAGGTATCGCCGATATTGAAGTGAGTCGCCAGGCGCACCAGAAATCCGAGTCCAAAGAGGTCAAGGACTACACCATCGTCGTCATCAACGACCGCACCACTGCGAACCAGCACCTGGCGAAAATCGCCAAACAACTGGATTTACCTGTCGCCCCGCGCGAAGAGGTTGTCGAAAAAGCCAAAGCCCTGATGCCACAAATCATGGAAGGGGAGACCTACGACGAGGCCTATGCAGCCAGTCAGGTGAAGACCACCCAGGAAGCCATCGATCAGTTGCAGCAGGAAGCACAAACCACCGACCTGCCGGAAATCAAGGCGTTCGCCGAGGAAACCCTGCCGAAATTGCAAAATCATCTGCAAATGGCCAAGGCATTGCAGGCTAAAAGTTGAGCACAAGGATTGAACGCACACGGCGCGGGACTTCGGTTACGCGCCGTTTTTCTTTTCAGCACGGATCCAGAGGCGGATTGGGGTTATGCGTTGGATTCAGGTTATTGAGGTCAAGTACTTCGTTCTCGTCCATGGCACGGTAATGCCTGCGCAGCGTCTCCAGGAACGTCCAAGGCTACCGGCGCAGAGGGTGAGTGTCTGCGCGTTTTTTGCGAGTTTCATGGCCGTGCTCCTTGTAGGGGATGAACCTGAAGTTCAGGCATTGGTGGCGAGATGAGAATTCGGCTGGGGTTGCGACCCAATGAAGCATGGCGGTGGGCAAGATCTTAATTTTTGGTGGGATTCCTCCTTTGTGCCGGTTTGTGTCTAGTATCAATGGCAGTCAATTTGCCAGCATGTATTCACACGGATCGAAACCGGAAAAGAGGCTACTCATGGAATTCTTCGAAAAGTTAGCAAGTCTCGCTGCCAAAGTTCGTTTGCAGAGCGCTGCCATTCAAACGGAAGAAGCGACCAAGAATGCTTTTGTCATGCCCTTTATCAGCACGGTACTGGGCTACGATGTTTTCGATCCGACGGAAGTGACACCTGAATTCGTTTGCGATATTGGAACGAAGAAAGGGGAGAAAATTGACTACGCAATCATGAAGGCAGGAGAGGTACAGATCCTCATCGAGTGCAAGAAAATAGGCGAGCCACTGCACATCAATCATGCCTCCCAACTGTTTCGCTATTTCCATGTCACCAGTGCTCGAATTTCCATTCTCACAAACGGTCAGGTCTATAAGTTTTTCACCGATCTGGATGCGCCGAACAAGATGGACGAGAAGCCATTCCTTGAACTCGACCTGCTGGATATCGACGAATATTCCGTCCCAGAGTTGGTGAAGCTCACCAAATCTGCATTCGATGTGGATTCGATCATCAGCGCCGCTGGTGAGTTGAAGTATGTCAGCCAAATCAAAAAGGTGATTGCTTCTCAGGTCATCAAGCCTGATGACGACTTCGTCAAAGTATTTGCTTCTCGGGTTTACGACGGGGTGATTACTCAGAAGGTCCGCGAGCAGTTTCATGAATTGACGAGAAAGGCTGTAGTGCAGTTTCTCAATGACCAAATCAATGACAGGCTCAAGTCGGCCATGAGTGGCTCCATCCAGCCTGCGCTCGCCTCTGTACCGATCGCTATTGGTGACACTGAGCAATCAGATGTTCGAAACGATTCAGAGGACAAGATACTGACGACATTGGAAGAGCTGGAGGGCTATCACATCGTCCGGGCCGTGGTTCGATCCGTTGTTGATGCCAAGCGGATTGTTCAGCGCGACACACAGAGCTATTTCGGCATCCTGCTCGATGACAACAACCGTAAACCGATCTGCCGACTGCATTTCAACCGATCACAGAAATACATCGGCATATTTGACGAAGATAAGAATGAAACCCGGCATGCAATCAACTCCGTTGATGACATTTACGAATACTCGGATCATTTGAAGAAGACTGTCGGGTACTACGATTAAGATTGCTGTCTAGCGACGAAAAAACTGGTTAATAGAGTCTAGGCCGATCAGTTAAGGTGAAAAATCTGTGGGAGCGAGCTTGCTCGCGATAGCGCCATGTCAGTCGACGACGATGTTGACTGTGCAATCGCCATCGCGAGCAAGCTCGCTCCCACAGAAGTTTTTGCTTCAAAGGTGGAATAGAGCAGAGCCTATTGGCCGATGTATCGTAGCGAACTGGTTGTCTGCCCAGATCACGACAACACACCAACAGGAGAACGCAATGAGTTGGTCCGCCAAACAGTACGTCGCTTTTGAAGATGAACGCACCCGTCCCGCCCGTGACCTGCTGGCGGCCATCCCCGCCGGGGATGTGCGTTCGGCCATCGATATCGGTTGTGGGCCCGGTAACTCCACCGAGTTGCTGGTGGAGCGTTTTGCCAACGCCACGGTCCGAGGCCTGGACAGTTCGATCGACATGATCGAGGCCGCGCGCAAGCGTCTGCCGCAGGTGCAGTTTGATGTCGCGAACATCGACACCTGGAACGATAGCGGCCCGTTCGATGTGATTTTCGCCAACGCGGTATTGCAGTGGGTGCCTGATCACGCCACGTTGTTGCCTTCATTGGTGAGCAAACTCTCGCCGGGTGGCAGCCTGGCTGTCCAGATGCCTGACAACCTGAATGAACACTCGCACCGCTTGATGCGTGAAGTCGCCGCTGATGGCCCTTGGGTCGGCAAACTGGCAGGCGCCGCCGGGCAGCGGACTGAAATGGCCGATGCCAGCGGTTACTACTCGATACTCAAAGCCTGTTGCACCCGCGTCGATGTGTGGCGCACCACCTACCACCATCCTTTGGCGGGCGGCGCGTCTGGCGTGGTGGAGTGGTTCAAGGGCAGCGCACTGCGGCCGTTTCTCGATCCGCTGGACGAGGCGGAACGGGTGCAGTATCTGAAGCAGTATCAGGTCGCTATCGAGCGGGCGTATCCGGTATTGGCCGATGGTTCGGTACTGCTGCCGTTTCCGCGACTGTTTATCGTCGCGACCCGCTGATGGGAAAAAGGGACAGACTTATCTGTCCCTTTTTTATCAACGCTGAACGCTGACCAACATCATCATTGGCCGTTCCCGCTCTTCGGCAAGGGCCGGTTGCGCTGTGACCTCGGCATCGCTCGGCCCCCATTCGTTGACATGGCGGATGTTGAAACCCGCCGCTATCAGCGAGTTGAACAACGTCCCGATGGTTCGATGCTGCTTGATAACGCCGTCCGCCAGCCAGTTGGTCACGCGCTCCCCCTCCAGTTGGTAACCGTCCACGGGCCAACTCTTGCGGCCCTCGGCATCGATGATCCAGCCAGGATTGCGCGGAGCCATGAAGATCGGATGCTCGATGGAAAACACGAAATGCGATCCGGGTTTGAGGGCTGCGTAGAGATGCGTGAACAGTCCAGGCAAGTCCTTGATGTAATGCAGCGCCAGGGAGCTGTAGGCCAGATCGAACGTGGCGGCGGGCAGATCGAGCTGTTCCAGATCGGCGCGCTCATAACGGATGTTTGATGCGGATGTGGTCTTGCGCGCTTGCTCCAGCATCTTTTCCGATACGTCCAGACCGAGCACGCTGTCAGCACCTTGCTCACTGGCCCAGCGACAAAACCAACCGTAGCCGCAACCGAGATCCACCACCTTCAAGCCCTGCATGGGCGGCAGCATGGCTTTCAGTGCAGGCCATTCCGGCGCGGCATCGAGACCGCCGATGGAGCGGGCCATCTGGCTGTAGCCTTGGAAGAATTCAGGGTCGTCGTAGATGTTTTGAGTCATGTAAAAGTCCATTTCCCGGAGAGAAAAAGCCCGACCATAGTACCGGACCAAGCCAGCACTGGAAGACCGGGCATGGGGCGTCAGGACGGCGCTGCATCCATGCGTCGAGCGATAACGTCCAGCACATCGCAACCGTCGCGCAGCGGCACGCAGCAGAGCAATGCGAAGTCGCTCAGCACCACGGTGTCAGAGGTCAGGTCGCCGCGCATTGCGAGATTTTCAAGAAGCTGCGTCACGGCGCGAATTCTGTATCTGGCGGTGCTGAGCAGGGAGTGCAGGGGTTGGGTGGTGTTGACGTAGAGGGAGGGGAGGTCGTCGGCGTTGCTGGTTAAAGCCATGTATTCATTCATGAGTGATCACCATGTTGGAGGAGGACGCACCACTCAATTGTCGCCAAACAATAGGGTGGTAGCTGTACGCGGGTTGGCGAACCGGGCCATGGTAAAACCGGCAGACCCTGAGGTCTCCCACGCACAGCTACCAAAAAACAGGTAGCCAACTGCGTTCAAAAGCACTCCGAGAAACTCTCGGAGGCTCCTGTACCACGGCATCGAGTCGCCAAACCCGATACGCCATTTGGGCGCGGTCGGACTATAGGTCTCATGACAAAGGCACAGCAATGCGCAAGTGTACGGACATTTCCCAGTGTCGTGTAGGACGTTGCTTTTTCTGATGTTGATCTCCGTTGGGCCTTTAAAGATGGGTCTTTGCACTGACTTTGACGGGCCCTTCATCAAATCCCGCCCACAAAAAAAACCGGCCACTTGGGACCGGTTTGTTCATTTCAGAAAAAGACGTTTCTAGCCTTGTTGCAACACCTTGAGTGCCGCCGAGGCCAGAAAACCCGAACGGCTTTTCTCTTCCGGGTGATGCAGTACGTACTCATCAATCCGGTTGAGCAGGTAGCCAGGCAACGTGATGTTCAGCTTCTGTGCCTTGCCCAGGTATTTGGTGACGTCGATGTCCACCAGTGCCCACGCACACCCCGCATATTTTGGGTTGGCAGCATGCAAGGTCACTTTATTGGCTGGGGGAATGGGCGAGCCGTCTTCGGCCAGAATCTCGAAGTGGCCCTCGATGGCTTCCCGCGCCATGGCCATCGCGTCATCCAGGTCTTCCCCGGCGGAAAAGCACCCCGGAATGTCGGGAATTTCCACGCCCCAGGCGTGTTGGTCGTCACCCATTGAAATTGCAATTGGGTACAGCATGTTCATTGTCCTCCACGGACGTAGCGCTTCGGGCTCCTCAGAGCAGCGCCTGTTGCAAAATACTGATGGCCGTTTTCTTGAGCAGATCTTTCTTCGGGTGAGGGACAGTCACCAGCCCCGGTTTGGTCGGATGCTTGAAGTGATGATGGCTGCCTCTGATTCGTACCAGATACCAGCCGTCCGCAAGGAGTTGGCTTATCAAAAATCGGCTATTCACATCACCTCCCTGTGGTGTGCTTGTGGTTACTATACCTACTGAAATTTTGTTATCAACACTATACCTACCAAACCTTCCTGGGTTCGGTGGGAGAGCGATAGGCTTCGAGTCTAGGAGGGCGCTGCGGCAATGGCTTTGGGCAAGCCCGAGATGAGGTGTTTTGTGTATTACGAGTTTTTGCCACGAACACGTTGCGTTTGAATATCAGGCACAAAAAAACCGGCCACTTGGACCGGTTTTTCAATCTCTGCATCTCCCGCCACCATCCTGACGTGAGGTTGAAATTGGGGGGAGGCTTACGTTATCAGACAACACCCGCCAGCAAACTTTCGTAAGGAATCCGCAACCCGTCGTGCAAGCGCTTGATCATCGACAGGCTCAATTTACGTTTGCGGTTCAACACCTCAGATACCCTTCCGCTCGTGCCAATGAAGGGTTCCAGATCGCGAGGAGTCAGGCCCTGCTGGTCCATGCGAAATTTAATTGCCTCAATCGGATCGGAGGGCGGCATCGGGTAATGCTCGTCTTCGTACTTTTCGATGAGTAGTGCCAGAATTTCCAGCTCATCGCCCTCAGGCGAACCAATTTCAGCTCCCCACAATTGTTCCACGCGTGCAAATGCTGCAGTCAGGTCTTCTTGGTTGCGAATAGGTTTAATGTCCATCACACGGTCTCCGCGTTGATCTGATCGTACTGGGCGTGGGTGCCAACGAATCGTATGAAACCAAGCTGGCGCTGATAGTCGATTGCCATGATTACTCGGTATTTGTTGCCACCGATGTTGAATACAACCCTGCCACCCTTGAGGATGCTGGCCGTTCTCAGCTCAGCTTTAACCTCTTGCGGCGTGCCATAAACGGCTTTCTCCATGTGCCGATACCATTCAACCAGTGGTGTTTCGGAGTCAGCATAAGCCGGGCTACTTTCCCAGAACTCCCGCAATGTTCCTTTTGCAATCACACGCACTACACTTCCTCCCGTTTTGGGAGATATTAGTCTGGGTTTTGGAGAGTTGCAATCTCTGATGTCGTGGAGGAAATCCTTTATCGGGACAAGAAAACGTTCACAAAACCTGGATCTTGCGCGAAAACGCTAATTTTCAGGGTTTGGAGACGCTGACCCAAATCCCGCCCATAAAAAAACCGGCCACTCGGACCGGTTTTTTCTGTCTCTGCATCCCCCGTCAAAACCACCCTGACGTGAGATCAAAATTCGATTGGAGCGGGTGAAGGGAATCGAACCCTCGTTATCAGCTTGGGAAGCTGGAGTAATGCCATTATACGACACCCGCTCAGAGCGCTGACTTTGTACCAGATACGGCCGCGGATTTGAAGTTTTTCTTTACGTGGGGCGGGTTTAACGCAGATGCGACAAAGAAGCCCGGACCGCCTGACGGTCGATCGCGGGCAAACCTCGCGCCTGCAGAATGCGTTTAACGCAGCAGGGCGGGGCTTGCTCGCGATGACGCTACTTCAGCCTGCCAATGCATGGTGTTCCTGGACGTAGTGGTAACGCGGTCGGCTTTCGAGTTGCGCAGGTTTCAGGAAACCCATCAGTGCGTTGCGGCTGTCTCGGCAGGCGGCTTTGTGCTCCATGTCGAGAAAGTGGCCGGTGGCCTGAATGGTGCTGAACGTGCTGTGTTGCACGTGGCTTTCGAACAACCGGGCGTCGGCGGCGGCGGTGTATTCGTCCCATTCGCCGTTGAGGAACAGCACCGGCACGTCGATTTTTTTCGCCGCGTGCAGGTAGCACTGGCGATCGTTGTGCAGCACGTCGTTGATGTGGAAGTGCATCTGCCCGTACTCATGTTCGGCCAGGGAGCTGACGTGGCGATAGTTGAAGCGCTTGAACAACGACGGCAGGTGTTTGCCGATGGTGTCGTTCACCAGGTGCCCGACCCGGTCGCGGTCCAGGTTGCCGAGGTGTTCGACGCCGCGCTCGAGGTAGTCGAGCATGTGTGCGTTGATCACCGGGGAGAACGAGCTGATCACGGCTTTTTCGATGCGCCGTGGTCGTTGCGACAACGCCATCATGGTTGCTGCACCGCCCCAGGAAAACGACAGCACGTGTTCGGCGGCGAAGTGGTCGATCAGCTCAAGCAGGATCTGTCCTTCGATTTCCTTGGTGAGCATTTTTTCATGCAGGTTGTGGGCTTTTGACCGGCCCGCGTAGGGCTGGTCGTAGCAGACGACGTTGAACTGCGGATGGAGGTTTTTCACGGTTTGTGCAAACGACGCAGTCGTGGCCATCGAGCCGTTGACCAGGATAATGGTCTTCTCTGCGGCGTCTGCGCGATAGAACTCCGTGTAAACCCGATACTGACCCTGTATATCCAACACAGCGATTTCTGGCCTCATGTCATAAGACTCCTGGCAAGCGGGTATGCGCGCAAATGAGATTGCACGAGCTTTGTGACAGGTAGGCATACGCCTGGAATTTGAGAGGCCCATGTCGATCCACTGCAGTCCGGTCGACGGGTATTGTTATTGGCGGGCAGTCTGCCGGATGAGGCCGGAACCGAAGGGTTCCTACCGGCAAAAAGTTTCTTAGAAGTATGGGATGACTCATCGGTCACATTTCGGCCGACGTCCTGATTCAAGCAGGGGTCACGTCATCGCGCAAGTGCCATTGGTAAATTGTTCGACAACTTTCTGCTCGGCGGTCGCCTGCTTAGATCAATCCGATCTCAGCATTGCTCAGTGAGCGGTATTCGCCCGGTTTCAACGCGTCGTCGAGCACCAGCGGCCCCATGCGTTCGCGGTGCAGGCGCATCACCTTGTTGTTGAAGTGGCCGAACATGCGCTTGACCTGGTGATAGCGGCCTTCAACGATGCTCAGGCGTGCGCATTTTGCCCCGAGCAGCTCTAGACCGGCTGGTTGCGTGGTGATGTCTTCGAAGGCGAAGTACAGCCCTTCGCTGAACTTGATCGCGTATTCAGGGCCGATATCCTGTTCGGTTTCGACGTAATAGACCTTGGGCAGTTTGGTCTGCGGTTGGGTCAAGCGTCGCGACCAGCTGCCGTCGTTGGTGATCAGCATCAGACCGGTGGTATTGAAGTCCAGGCGTCCGGCGATGTGCAGTTCTTCCTTGTCCGGTTCATCAATCAGGTCGAGCACGGTCGGGTGCTGCGGGTCCTTGGTAGCGCTGACGCAACCGGCAGGTTTGTGCAGCATGAAGTGGCGCAGGGGTTTACCGACTTGCAGCACGTTGTTGTCGACTTCGACGCGGCTGAATTCGCGGACTTCGCTGTGGGGGTCGCTGACGATTTTTCCGTCAACCCTGACGCGTTTTTCCACCAGCAACAGGCGCACCTGCTTACGGTTGAAGCACGGCAGATTGCTGAGGAAGCGGTCGACGCGCATGGCTAAGGATCGGTGAAGAAAGGGGCGCGCATCTTACTTGATTGACTTGGACACTGCTTGCAGCTGCGCTTCGACTTCGGCGCAACGCGGGCACAGGCACGAGGCGTCGCGCAGTTCCGTCGGCAGCGCCTGGAGCACAGCCGGGTCGATGCTGACGCCGTAGCACCAGCAGGCGCGGTCGGCGGTTCGCGGGTCGGCCAGGGTGCAGTCGTTGGGGGCGCCGCAGGCGGGGCAGAGGTCAGGCTGGTTCATGGGCGGAGTGAGACTTCTCTACGCAGGTTCGGTTGCGGCCACTTTGTTTGGCCCGATACATCCCATGATCCGCCCGCGACAGCAGGCTGTGCAAGCTGTCTTCGGGCTGCCGGTAAATAGCTGCTGGGTTCATAGGGTAAATCGGCAGGGATCAGGTGCGGCGGTGCCTGAGCTGATGCCTTCGCTGGCAAGCCAGCTCCTACAAGTTCTGCGCTGGCCCTGTAGGCGCTGGCTTGCCAGCGAATCGAAAGATCACAGCAGTGTTTTCAGATACATCCGCCACCCGCCAAAATGGCTGATATTTACCGCGCCCTCCAATCCATAGGCCTCACAGATAAACCCGCTCTCCCAGCGACCATCCGCCAGTTGCACCTTGCCCAACCCCAGCGGTGCCGCAATCCCGGTCAGGAACGAACCCAACTCGCTGCTCGGCAACTCCCAGACTTCCACCGCAATCGCCACGCCGCCATCCTTCACGCGGACCATGCCCGGACGATACGGCGGACCGCCGGCCAGGGCATAGAGTTGGTAGTCTGTCGAGCTGAAGGTCGTTTCCACCAGGCGGGCGCCGCGCTGCTTGAGTTGCCAGTTCAACGCCAGCCCGTCCAGATGCGCGCCGCAGACCACCAGCCGCGCCCGATCATGGCGTGCAACCGGCGCCGGGGCAGGTGCGGCCAGGCCTTGCTGACGCTGCAAGGCATCCGCCACGCTCAACAGATACTGATCGGTGAAGGCCCGCCCGAACAGCGTCACGCCCCAAGGCATGCCGTTGTCCATGAAGGCGCTGGGCACGGCGACGGCGGCGTAGTCGAGCAGGTTCATGAAGTTGGTGTAGTAGCCCAGTTCCGAATTGCGCAGCACCGGTTCGGCCTCGAGTTCAGCCAGCGTCACCGGGCGGCCGATGGTCGGCGTGACGACACAATCGAGGCCCTTCAGCGCGTTGTCGCACAAGGCTTTGAGCGCTTGCAGGCGGTATTGGGCGCGGAAGGTTTGCACGCCGTCGACGGCGGGCGCCTTGGCCAATACGGCGCGAATCACTGGCAACACGGCTTCGGGGTTTTGCGCCATCAACTCACCGGCCACACTGTAGCGCTCGGCCACCCACGGGCCTTCATAGAGCAAGCGGGCGGCCTCCAGAAACGGCGACAGGTCCAGTTCCACTGCCTCGCCGCCCAAGGCCTTGAGGCGGTCGATGGCATCACCGAACAACAGCGGGCCTTCAGGGCAAGCGAAAAATTGCAGGTCCTGCGCGCGCGGTACGCCGAAACGGAACGGTCGCGGTGTACCGAACGCCGAGCCGTCGTTCCACAGCGGGTTGCTGCGGCTGTATTCGTCCCGTGGATCGAGGCGCGCGGTGAGTGCCAGCAAGTGGCTGGCCTCCCGCGCGGTGGTGGTGAACGTGGTGACGCAATCCAGCGTTCGACAGGCCGGTACGACGCCGGCCGTCGAGATCAGGCCCTTGGTGGCTTTCAGGCCGACCAGGTTGTTCAGCGCCGCCGGCACACGCCCGGAGCCTGCCGTGTCGGTGCCCAGGGAAAAACTCGCGACACCGAGCGCCACCGCCAGCGACGAACCGGCGCTGGATCCGCCCGACGGGTACTGCGGCAGCACGCTGTTGGGGCACGCGCCGTAGGGTGAGCGGCTGCCATTGAGTCCCGTAGCGAATTGGTCGAGGTTGGTCTTGCCCAACGGAATCGCACCGAGGGCCAGCAGTTGCTCGACGATGGTCGCCGAACGCTCTGGCACGTAGGCAAATGCCGGACACGCCGCCGTGGTCGGAATGCCCGCCAGGTCGATGTTGTCCTTGATCGCGAACGGCACGCCATACAGCGGCAGGCTGTCGGGAGCGCGACCGTCGAGGGCGGCGAGGTAAGGTTCCAGTTCCTCGGCGCTGAGCAAGTGGATGAACAGGTGATAGTCCGGGTTCAGTGCTGCGGCTTTGTCCCGCAGTTGCAGCAGCAATTGCCGTGGTGTGGTGCGGCCTTCGCGATAAGCGCCGCGCAGGGCGTCGAGTTGCAGATTGATGTTCATGGCGTGAGTCCTTTTCAAAATGGGTTCAGTCGAGTTCCAGCACCACGACGCGCTGTCCGGCGCGCACCGCCGAACCCGGTTGCACGCGAATCTCGCGCACTACGCCGGCCATCGGTGCGAGCAGGGGGATTTCCATCTTCATCGACTCCAGGATCACCAGCACGTCACCGGCCTCGACGCGGCTGCCAGCCTCGACCCGGACCTGCCAGAGGTTGCCGGCAAAGTGGCTGTCGACGCTCTGTTGGCCGCTGGCCAGCGGCGCCTCTTCGGTCGCTTCCGGGGCCGGCTCTTCACTGTCGAAATGGGCCTGGCCGCTGGCGATCCAGCGTTCGCGTTCGGCGTTGAACGCTCCTTGTTGCTGTGCACGAAAAGCGTTGATGGATTCGGCTTCCTGCGCCAGAAATGCCTGGTAATCCGCCAGGTTCAATTGACTGTGTTCGATGTTCAGGTCGAAGCGCCCGAGGGGGAAATCCCGGCGAATGCGCAGCAGTTCATCGGCGCTGACCGGGTAGAAACGGATCTGGTCGAAAAACCGCAGCAGCCATGGTTTGCCATCGAAGGCAGCGACTTCGCGGTAGCGGTTCCACATCTGCAGCGTGCGCCCGACAAACTGATAACCACCGGGGCCCTCCATGCCGTAGACGCACATGTAGGCGCCACCGATGCCCACCGAGTTTTCCGCGGTCCAGGTGCGCGCCGGGTTGTACTTGGTGGTGACCAGGCGATGACGCGGGTCGAGAGGGGTGGCGACCGGTGCGCCGAGATAGACGTCACCCAGGCCCATCACCAGGTAGCTGGCGTCGAACACTGTGCGTTGTACTTCATCGAGATTCGGCAGGTCGTTGATGCGGCGGATGAACTCCAGGTTGCTCGGGCACCATGGCGCGTCCTTGCGCACGGTGGTCATGTATTTCTCGATGGCCAACTGGCACGCCGGGTCGTCCCAGGACAGCGGCAGATGAACGATGCGCGACGGTACTTGCAGGTCTTTGGCGGCGCACACGGCGTCCCATTCGCCGGCAACGATACCGAGCAGATCCGACACAGACAGTCGCTCGGGCTGATAGTGGATTTGCAGTGAGCGGATGCCGGGGGTGAGGTCGATCACGCCCTGCAGGTCTTTGCTTTCCAGCGCCTGCATCAGGGCGTGGGCACGAAAGCGCAGGACGAGGTCCAGTTCAGGGGCGCCGATTTCCAGCAGCAGGTGAGTATCGCCGGACAGTCTTGCGACCAGCCGCGTATCACCCTGCCCAATGTCCAATACAACAGGCGACACAACCCCCTGTAGGAGCTGGCTTGCCAGCGAAGGGGCCCTTTCAGCCAACCTTGATGTGTCTGACGCACCGTTTTCGCTGGCAAGCCAGCTCCTACAGGGTTGCCATTTCAAGGCAAGGGTGCGGGCGGTCTTGAGGTCGACAGGGGAGAACTGCACCTTGTCCCCCGCCTTGAGCTGCCCCAATTGCCAAAGATCCGCCTCGATCACCGTCACCGGGCACACGAACCCGCCGAGGCTCGGGCCATCCGGGCCGAGGATCACTGGCATGTCACCGGTAAAATCCACCGCGCCGATCGCGTACGGATTGTCGTGGATGTTCGACGGATGCAAACCGGCTTCACCGCCGTCGGCACGCACCCACTCAGGTTTCGGCCCGATCAGGCGCACGCCCGTGCGGCTGGAGTTGAAATGCACTTCCCACTGCGTGGCGAAGAAGGTGCCGATGTAGTTTTCGGTGAAATATTCCGGCGCACCGTGGGGGCCGTAGATCACCCGTATCTGCCGAATCGCAGGCAGTTCGGTGAGCTGCTCTTGAGCCAGTTGCCGACCGGCACTGCGGTCATTCAGGGCTGGCAGGTGCAACACATCACCGGCTCGCAAGGCGCGGCCACCGTGGCCACCAAACTGGCCGAGGGTGAAGGTGCTTTTGCTGCCCAGATAATCCGGTACTTGCAGGCCGCCACGCAGGCACAGATAGCTGCGCGCGCCAGCGCCGGCAATGGTGCCGAGGCTCAAGGTGGATCCTGCGGCGACCAACAGCGCAGTGTTCATCGGCACAGTTTCGCCGTTGAGCAGCAATGCAATCACCGCACCAGTCACCGCCACCACCGCCTCGCAATTGAAGCGCAGCAACGGCCCGCTCATGGTGATTTCCAGCGCCGCGGCGCCTTCTTCGTTGCCCAGCAAACGGTTGCCCAGACGCAGCGCGCGACTGTCCATCGGCCCCGACGGCGGAACACCCACCGCCCAGTAACCGAGGCGACCGGGATAGTCCTGCACGCTGGTCTGGGTGCCCGCACTGAGCACCTCGAACGTGTTGGCCTGATACACCAGGCCTTCCAGGCAACGGGTCCACGGTTGGCCGCTGGTAAAAGGCGCATCCAGCAGAATCTGCCGCAAGTAGTCGCGGTTGGTTTCCACGCCATAGAGCAGGCTGTCGCCCAGCGCCTGATGCAGGTCCGCAGTGGCCTTCTCGCGAGTCGGCGCCCAACTGATGACCTTGGCGATCATCGGGTCGAAGTAGGGCGGGATCTCGCAGCCAGCCTCGACCCAGGTGTCGATGCGTAGTCGAATGCCATCGGCTACCGGGAAATCCACGGCGGTGAGCAACCCCGGGCTGGGTTGAAAATCGCGGCCTGGATCCTCGGCATACAACCGTGCCTGAATCGCATGACCCTGCGGTTTCAAACCCTTCGCCAGATCGCTCAGCGGCGGCAGGTCACCGGCCGCCAGTTGCACCATCCAGCGCACCAGATCGACACCCCATACCTGTTCGGTGACACCGTGTTCCACCTGCAAGCGGGTGTTCACTTCCAGAAAGTAGAAGCGCCGGGCGTCGCTGTCGAAGACGAATTCCACGGTGCCGGCGCTGCGGTAATTCACCGCTTTGGCCAGTTTGATGGCCGCTGCGCACAACTCATCGGCCATGCCGTCGGGCAGGTTCGGCGCCGGGGTTTCCTCGAGGACTTTCTGGTTGCGGCGTTGCACCGAGCAATCGCGCACACCGAGGGCGATCACCTCGCCGCGACCGTCGCCGAACACCTGCACTTCCAGATGGCGGGCACGCTGGATGTACTTCTCGATGAACACCCCGGCGTCGCTGAAGTTGTTCTGACCCAGGCGTTTGACCGCTTCGAAGGACTCGCTCAACTCGGCCGCGCTGCGGCACACGCGCATGCCGATGCCGCCACCGCCGGCGGTGCTTTTGAGCATCACCGGATAGCCGACCTGTTCGCCGGCGACCAATGCGGCGTCGAGGCTGTCGAGCAACTCGGTGCCTTCGAGCATGGGCACGCCGTGTCGTTTGGCCAGGGCGCGGGCGGTGTGCTTGAGGCCGAACACGCGCAGTTGTTCGGGCGTCGGGCCAATGAAGGCGATGTTGGCGGCCTCGCAGGCTTCGGCGAACGCGGCGTTTTCCGAGAGAAAGCCGTAGCCGGGATGGATCGCGGTGGCGCCAGTGGTTTTGGCGATGGCGAGGATTTTATCGACCATCAGGTAAGTGCCGGCGGCCGCACCTTCGCCGAGGCTGTGGGCCTCGTCGGCTTGCAGGATGTGCAGGCTGGCGGCATCGGCTTCGGAGTACACGGCGATACCCTGAACTTGCAGCTCGCGCAAGGTCCGCAGAATGCGGCAGGCAATGGCGCCACGGTTGGCAATCAGGACTTTTTCGAACATGGCATAACCCCTGAAGGGGATGCGGGCCGTCCCGCAGTTTTTTGAAAGGCAACGGGGTCGTCCCCGGTGGAATAATCAATTCGTTCCAAAACACCATTGGCCTCTTGTAGGAGCGAGCTTGCTCGCGATGGTCGTGAACGATTACGCGTAAAGCCAGATACCCAGTGGTGCTCTTGGGTTTTTCGCGAGCAAGCTCGCTCCTACAGGGGGGTGGTGGTTTTTACTTTTTCAGGCACTGCCCTGATCGGGCCTGGCACAAGGCAAACAACCAGCGGCGCAACCGCGAATGTTTCAGTTCCATACCAGCAGCTCCGCAGGCGTAGGGTTGTAGGCATTGCACGGGTTGTTCAGTTGCGGACAGTTGGAGATCAGTACGATCACGTCCATCTCGGCCCGCAGGTCGACGTACTTGCCCGGTGCCGAGATGCCATCTTCGAAGGTCAGGCCGCCATCAGCAGTGACCGGCACGTTCATGAAGAAGTTGATGTTCGGCCCGATGTCGCCCTTGCCCAGGCGGCCATCGTGAGCGCAGGCACGCAGGTAGTTGTCGCGGCAGCTGTGCATGTAGCGTTTTTCCAGGGCGTAGCGCACGGTGTTGCTCTCTTGCGCACAGGCACCGCCCAGGGTGTCGTGACGCCCGCAAGTGTCGGCGACGATGGTCAGCATCGGCTTGCCAAGGTTGGAATACAGCACGCTGCCGGTGCTCAGGTACACGCTGTTCTGCCGGCGCAGGGTGCGCTGTACGTCGTAGCGCTCTTTGGGATTGGCAACGCTGTAGAACAAGGTGTCGACGGCCTGATTGCCCTCAAGGTCGAGGATGCGCAGGGTCTGGCCGGCCTTGACCTCCATCAGCCAGGGTTCGCCGGCGGGGATGGTGGCGCGGTAGGCGGCCGTTTCAGGCGACTGTGGAGCGGTGGCGATTGCGAGTGACATGGCAGCGATCCTCAGGCGAACAAACGGTCGGTGTTGATGAAGCCGCGCTCGTTTTCCGGGCGCGAGGTGCGGCAGTGTTCGGCAACGCTGGCGTCGGCGTTCATCCAGCTGAGCTTCAAGGGTTTCGGTGCATAGTCCGGCGTCGGATCCATCGGATGTTGTAGCGCGGTGAGCACCACCAGGGTGTCCATCGGCGCGTACAACTCGATGTAGTCGCCAGCCTTGGAGTTGCCTTCTACGAAGTGGAAACGCCCGGCGTCATCGACGTTCACGCGGCTGAACAGATTGAGGGTCATCAGCAGGTCGGACAGGCCCAGCCCCCACTTGCCCAGTTCCACCAGCAGGTTGTCGGTGCCGTTACGCAAGAAGCCGTTGCGCAGTTCCTGATAGCGGCCGGTGCCGTATTTTTCGGCCACCTCTTCAGCGCAGAGCACACCGCCGAGGCTGTCGCTCCAGCC
This sequence comes from Pseudomonas sp. A-B-19, assembly GCF_019947515.1. Taxonomy (NCBI): domain Bacteria; kingdom Pseudomonadati; phylum Pseudomonadota; class Gammaproteobacteria; order Pseudomonadales; family Pseudomonadaceae; genus Pseudomonas; species Pseudomonas sp. A-B-19. Next base: position 31,053 of record NZ_JAGYGN010000034.1, on the reverse strand, counting down.
GCAGGTGTCGGCAGTGATGGCAGCCAGCACGCGGCCCATGTCCGAGTACAGGCAGTGGCCGGCGGTGAGCTTGGCGGTGTGTTGGCATTTGAGGCTGTCGGGCAGGTTCAGGCGTTCGGTTTTTTCATTGGCGTTGAGCATTGTCAGGCTGACGTTGGCGCCGCCGCGCAGGTCGGTCAGGCGCAGCAGTTGTCCGCGCTTCAAGACGAAGGAACGATGGCCGCCGCCGGGGAGCATTTCTTCGGCGAAGGGCGGGAACAGTTGGGTCGAATCAGTCATTTGCAAAATTCCTCTAAGCGATACGAAGCGTGCCTGCCAAAGGAGCCGGCAAGGCGTCGACGGCGGCACGATGGGCGCGGCGGTCGCTGTTCAAAGGGATGTCGTAGGTGATGCGTGCGCCATAGGCGCCGGGTGCGTGCGGGTCGAGACGAACCTTGTCGAACACCAGCAGGCGCGTGCCGAGGCTGAAGCCTTCGGGCAGGTCATGGGTGACCATGAACACCGTCAGTCGGGTCTCACGCCACAGCTCCAGCAGCAAGGCGTGCATGTCTTTGCGGATGCCCGGATCGAGGGCGCCGAACGGTTCGTCGAGCAGCAACACCCGCGGCTTCATGATCAGCGCCTGGGCAATGGCCAGCCGTTGTTGCATGCCGCCGGAGAGCTGCGCCGGGTACTTGTCCAGCGAGTGGCCGAGGCCGACTTTGTGCAGCAACACCGACGCCTGTTCGCGGGCCTGTTTTTTCGCGCTGCCGAACAGGCGCCCGAGCAAGGGTGAGCGCGGCAGTTCGAGGCCCAGGGCGACGTTGTCCAGCACGCTCAAGTGCGGGAACACCGAGTAGCGCTGGAACACCACGCCACGGCTGGCATCCGGCTCACTGGCCAAGGGCTGGCCGTCGAGCAGGATCTGGCCGCGACTGGCGCGTTCCTGGCCGAGCAGCAGGCGCAGGAAGGTCGATTTGCCGCATCCGGAGGCGCCCACGAGCGTGCAGAACTCGCCCTCGTTGACGTTCAGGTTCAGGCCTTCCAGCACCACCTGATCGGCGTATTGCTGCCAGACGTTTTTCACCGTGATGAAACTCATGCCCGCGCTCCTTCATACCAAGGGAAAGCACGCTGGGTCAGGCGTTTGAGGCCCCAATCCATCAACCAGGCGAGCAGGGTGATCCACACCACGTAGGGCAGGATCACGTCCATCGCCAGGTAGCGGCGCACCAGGAAAATCCGATAGCCGAGACCATCGGTGGAGGCGATGGCTTCGGCAGCGATCAGGAACAACCACGCCGAACCCAGCATCAGTCGCAGTGATATCAACAGGCGCGGCAACAACTGCGGTAGCACCACGCGCAGCATCAAGGTCCAGGTCGAAGCGCCAAGCGTCTGCGCCTTGATCAGTAACTCGACGGGAATTTCCCGGGCGCGCTGTTCCAGATCCCGAGCCAGGCACGGAGTGATACCGATCACGATCAGCATCACTTTCGACAACTCCCCCAGCCCGAACACGATGAACAGAATCGGCAGGATCGCCAGCGGTGGCACCATCGACAGCACGGTGAGTACCGGCGACAACGGTGCGCCAAACAGCGGCAACGTCCCGGCGGCGATGCCCAGGCAAAGCCCGGCCAATGCACTGATGCCAAGTCCGATGGCCAGCCGTCGCAGGCTGGCAACGCTGTCTTGCCAAAGCAGGTATTCGCCGGTGCGGGTGTCGGCCACGAACGCCAGGCGTTTCACCGCATCGCTCATCTGCACGGCGCTGGGCAGCAGCTTGTCGTTGGGGTTGTCCGCCAGTCGCTCGGCCGAGCCCGTGAAGTAGGCGAACAGCACCAGGGCGAACGGCAGGATCACCAGCAACAGGCGACTCGGACGGTCCGGGTGACGGTTGATCAGGCGCATGGCCAGTTCTCCTGATTACAGCTTGGCGTCGGCGGCCATCTGCACGTAACTCGGGTCGAAGCGCAGCTTGAGGTTGCCTTTGTCGCCGCTGGTCACGCCATTGGCGAAGGCCATACCGACCGCGCTGGTGTCTTTGGCGCCTTCACCCAGCAAGCCGTGCTGGAAGGAGAATTCGGCAACCTTGCGCATGGTCTCCGGCAGTTGCTTGCTGGTACTGAACGCCAAGGCTTCTTTCGGGGTGGCGAACAATTTGGTGGTGTCCAGTTGTGCCTGGAAACCCGCCAGGTCAGTGCCCGAAGCTTTGGCCATGTGTTCCAGTGCGGCTTTGCTGGCGGCGTTTTTCGCGCTCATCAACTCGACCACTTCGAACCAGGCGCCAGTCAGTGCCTTGCCCAGGGCCGGGTTGTCTTTGAGGGTGGCGCTGTTGACCACCATCATGTCCATGATTTCGCCGGGGATCTGGCTGGAGTTGAACACCTCGGTCACGGCAGGCTTGGCCTTGATGTCCGAGAGCATCGGGTTCCAGGTGGTGATGGCGTTGACCTGATCGGTGTTGAAGGCGGCGGAGATATCGGCGTCGGAGGTGTTGACCACTGTCAGGTCTTTCTCGGTGAGGTCCACCGAATCCAGAGCCCGGGCCAGCAGGTAATGGGACACCGACAGCTCCACCAGGTTGACGTCCATGCCCTTGAGGTCGGCGACTTTCTTGCCTTCGCCCTTGAGCACGATGCCGTCGTTGCCGTTGGAGAAATCGCTGACGATCAGCGCAGTGCTGTCGACGCCACCGGCAGCCGGAATGGTCAGCGCGTCCATGTTGGTCATGGTGCAGCCGTCGAACTGGCCGGCGGTGTATTGGTTGATCGATTCCACGTAGTCGTTGAGCTGCACCACATCAATCTTGATGCCGTACTTTTTCGCCCATTTGTCGACGATGCCCTGGCTGCCGGCATATTCCCACGGCATCCAGCCGGCGTAGATCGTCCAGCACACGCTGAAGTGATCTTTCTGGGCGGCCTGGGACGAGAAGCTCACGAAGGCTGCGAATGCAGCGGCGAGCAGGGCGGGTAAACGAAGTCGGGACATGGTGGTTCTCCAGTTGATCAAGGACGGACAGGACGGCAGCGGCACCGCGAACGGTGGCTTGTCTCCCGGGCTTTTGTCCCGCCGTGTAACCTCAACTGGAGGTCGCCAACTCTCGGACCAGTCACTCGCGATTGCGAGCCGGAACCCTAGTCAGCCATTTGCAAATTGTGGTGCCGCGAACCTGTGATGACGCCTGCACATTTTTTGGAACAAGTGCGCTAAAGCGAGAGGCGTGCCAAGTCGGCCCGAGCGCTCTAGCGTGGGGGGCAGGGAGGTCGGTGGTGTTGGTTTGGAAGGCGCAGTGCCTTGTGATGGTGCGCTGGTGCACCGCATTGGAACCTGTCCGCCGCTGATCAGAAGATGGATGCAACGTCGCACTTGGCAGGGGATCGCCAGTCAAAACAGGTGTCACTGCTGTCGCAGGTCTTTACGGAGGCCGCCATGTTACGTCGATTGTTGTTGGGTGCAGTACTCGGCCTTGGATTGTCTGGCTGCTACTACTACGACGGTCCTGCCGATGTCTACGCGGCACCTTATTACTATCCCGGTTACTACTCGCCCTATTACCACGGCGGTTATTACGGCCCACGTTATTACGGTGGTTATCGCTCCTATTACTACGGTGGGCATGGTTATTACCGTGGCCACGGTTATCACGGCGGTGGATATCGCGGTGGCCACCATTAATCAGGGCGTGAAGGGATGAAAAACCTTTCATCGGCCAGATGTTTCTACTTGTTTCATGGACGCACCAGATTCCGAATTCGGTGTCTGATCTTTCGACAGTCACCGAACATTTGACTGTCGCCTGCCAGCGTCGCTGGTGTGGCTTACCCGCGGTCCAGGAGGCCGCCATGCTCTGTCGAATACTTCTGCTAGCTGTATTGGGATTATCCCTTGGTGGGTGCGCGCCTTACTACGACGAAGGAGGCAGTTACTACAGTTCCGAGGTCTATACCTCGCCTGCGCCAACCTATTACACCGGGGGGCGTTCTTACTATTCCAACGGTTATTACACACCGCCACCCCGGTATTACGTGCCGCCAGCGCGGTATTACCAGCCGACACCGCGCTATTATTCGCAGCCGCGGATGTATCAACCGTCCCCACGCTATTACCAGCCGGCGCCTCGTTACTATCAGCCACCGCGGGGCGACTACCGCATGCATCAGAACCATGACTGGGACGGCCGTAGCCGCGGGAACAACGACTATCGCGGTCACGACGGGCGCGGCTATCGCAGCGGGCGTGGCGATCACAACTGGCGGGGTAACCACCGCTAGTTTTATATAAAGCACAGCTCTAATGTGGGAGCGGCGGTGCGGCGCTCCCACAGTTTTGTGTGTGTTTTCAGTATTCGGACAAATCCGCCAACGGATGCCGACCTTCCCATGCCTTGTGGAAATGCGCCTCTACCACCGCGTTCGGCACGTTCTTGATGTCCGGCCAGTGCCAGTGCGGCTTCTGATCCTTGTCGATCAACCGGGCACGTACGCCTTCGCTGAATTCCGGATGACGACAGCAGTTGAGGCTCAGGGTGTATTCCATCTGAAAGACTTCGGCCAGTGACAGGTGCCGGGCCCGGATGATCTGCTCCCACACCAGATGAGCGGTCAGCGGGGCGCCTTCGGTCATGGTCCTGGCCGCGCGGCTCAGCAATAGATCGGGGTGATCGCGCAAGGCGCTGATGGCCTTCCAGGCGCAACGCACGTCGCTGACATCCAGCAGTTCGTCGATCTGTTGGCGCCGCGGCAGCCACTGGGCTTCGGGTATCTGCGCCACGGCTTCCTGCTGCAAGGCCTTGAGCAGGCTGTTGAGTTGCATCGGCGTCTGTTCCTGCCAGTTCAATTGCAGCAGGCCTTCGATCAACTCCGGCTGCTGCTCATCGAGCAGGAAACGATCCGCCAGGTCCAGGTCGATGGCATCGCGGCCGTTCATATGCGCACCGGTCAGGCCCAGGAACAACCCGAGCTTGCCGGGCAGGCGCGACAGGAACCAACTGGCGCCAACGTCCGGGTACAGGCCGATGCTGATCTCCGGCATGGCCAACCGGCTGCTCGGTGTGACGATGCGGATGCCTGCTCCTTGCAACAGTCCCATGCCGCCGCCGAGCACATAGCCGTGGCCCCAACAGATCAACGGTTTGGGATAGGTGTGCAGTTTGAAGTCCAGGCGATATTCCGCCGCAAAAAACTGCGCAGCCAGTGGCGGCACTTCACCGGGATGGGCGCGACAGGCTTGCACCAGACTGCGCACTTCGCCACCGGCGCAAAAAGCCTTGGCGCCATTGCCGCGCAACAGGACGCAAACGATCTGCGGGTCCTTGGCCCAGGCCTCCATCCGGTCGCGCAGGGCGTTGATCATCGGCAGGGACAGGGCGTTGAGGGAGTTTTCGGCATCCAGACTGGCGATGCCGATGCGGGCGCCATCCGTGCCGGTGAGTTCTTCGAAGTGCAGATTCATCGTGACCTCGATCGGGAATTTGAAGGTTAAGTATGATCGCTGTATGGGAAAGTGCCGGATCTGCGTCAGATCAATTGACAAGCGTGTTGAGCTTTCCTAGGGTTCGCCCCAATTGTTTTTGCCGGATGTAACCATGACTGCTGACGACCGTATCAAACTCGAACCGGGCTGGAAGGAGGCACTGCGTGCCGAATTCGACCAGCCCTACATGGCAGAGTTGCGAAACTTCCTGCAACAGGAGCGGGCGGCCGGCAAGGAGATCTATCCGCCGGGGCCGATGATTTTCAACGCGCTCAATTCCACGCCGCTGGACAAGGTCAAGGTGGTGATCCTCGGCCAGGATCCTTATCACGGCCCAGGCCAGGCCCATGGTTTGTGCTTCTCGGTGCAACCCGGCGTGCCGGCGCCACCGTCGCTGGTGAACATCTACAAAGAACTCAAGCGCGACCTGAACATCGACATCCCCGACCATGGCTACCTGCAGAGCTGGGCCGATCAGGGCGTGCTGATGCTCAACACCACCATGACCGTCGAGCGCGCCAACGCCAATGCGCACAAGGACAAGGGCTGGCAGATTTTTACCGATCGAATCATTGAAGTGGTCAGCCAGAAGCAACCGCACCTGGTGTTCATGCTGTGGGGCGCCCATGCCCAGAGCAAGCAGAAACTGATCGATGCCACCAAGCATCTGGTGCTGACATCGGTGCACCCGTCACCGCTGTCGGCCTATCGCGGCTTCCTCGGTTGCGGGCACTTCAGCCGCACCAACAAGTTTCTGGAACAGAATGGCGAGACGCCGATCGAGTGGCGGTTGCCGCCGGTTTAGGGAGGCTGGAGGGCTTTTGTGGCGAGGGGGCAAGCCCCCTCGCCACAGTCATCACCTGCCACATAAAACGCGTCAGGACTCTTCTGGATTCCGATTCCAGTACCTGAACAACGGCTCCGCCAGAAACAGCACGAACAACAACCGCATCACCTGCATCGCCGTCACCAGCGGCACTGACAGTTGCAGGGTTTCCGCTGTCAGGCTCATCTCGGCAATGCCGCCGGGCATCATGCCCAATGTCAGCGAACGCAGGTCCAGATGGGTCAGCGCGCTCAAGCCCAATGCCGCCACCGTGGCGATCAGCATGGTCAACGCCGTGCCGATCAAGGTACGGCCCATGAACGATGGCGCATGCCGGAAAAACTGCCGGTTGAAGTGACAGCCCAGACCGCTGCCGATCAGCCATTGCCCGATCTGGCTAGCGCCGTTGGGCAAACCGATGTGCAGGTCCCAGCCGATGCTGACTGCCGCACTGACCAGCAATGGCCCGAATAGCCAGGGGTTGGGTTGACGCAGGCGCTCCCAGATCCAGGCGGCCAATGCACCGACGGGAAACAACACCGCCAACCAGCGCCAATCGATGCTGCCAGCGTGGGAAATCGGTGCTCCGTCGCCCAACAGGTACTTGAAGGCAGCCGGTACGCACAGCACGACCACCAACACCCGCAAACTCTGCCCCGCCGCCACACGGCTGAGCACCGCACCATTGCGGGCGCCGAGGTTGACCATCTCCCCGGAACCACCGGGCATGCTGGAAAAGAACGCCGTGGCGCGATCTTCACCGGTGCGGCGCATCAGCCACACGCCGACCACGGCAGACAGGCTGGTGACCAGCGCACCGAAGAAGATCAGACCGAAATGACTCAGTACCTGCTCCATCACCAGCGGGGTGAAGTGCAGACCGATACCGATACCAACGATCCACTGGCCGCACTTGCGACCGCCAGGGATTTCGGCCAATTGCCAGGGTGTCAGGCAGCGCACGAGGATGATCGCCAGCAACGAGCCGACCATCCACGGCAAAGGCCAGCCGACCTGGCTGGCGAGGTAACCGCCAAGCAGGCCAACCAGCGGGGTTCCCCACCAGCTTCTGAAGGGGGGCCGATCAGACATCGGCGATAGCGCGCTGCGTGGCCGAACGTTTGCGCCAGATGCGCAGGATCGGCATCAACAGCATGATCGCCGTCAGTACCCAGACACCGAAGGTGATCGGGCTCGACCAGAGGATTTCCAGCGCACCGTTGGAAATCGACAGGGCGCGGCGCAGGTTCTGTTCCATCAGGCCGCCGAGGATGAAGCCCAGCAGCAGCGGCGACAACGGGAAGTCCAGCTTGCGCAGGATGTAGCCGAAGATGCCGATGCCGATCATCAGGAACAGGTCGAAGGTGGTGGCGTGCACCGCGTAGACGCCGATCCCGGTAATGATCGCAATCACCGGCACCAGTGCCCAGTTCGGCACCGCGAGGATGCGGGTGAACACGCGGATCATCGGGATGTTGAGGATCACCAGCATCACGTTGGCGACGAACAACGAAGCGATCAGGCCCCAGACGATGTCGGGTTGTTCCTGGAACAGCAACGGGCCGGGGGTGATGTTGTACAGCGACAGGGCGCCGATCATCACCGCAGTGGTGCCGGAACCTGGAACGCCGAGGGTCAGCATCGGCACCAGCGCACCGCAGGCCGCGCCACCGATGGCGGTTTCCGGGGCGGCGAGGCCGCGCTTGTCACCTTGGCCGAATTTGCCGCCGGCACCGGCGATGCGTTTTTCGGTCATGTAGGCCACGGCACTGGCCAGAGTCGCGCCGGCACCCGGCAACACGCCCATGATGAAACCCAGTACGCCGCAACGAATGTTCACCGTGAACACCGACGCCGCTTCCTTGAAGTTGAACATCATGCGCCCGGTGGCTTTTACCGCTTCCTGGCCGTGATGGGTTTTTTCCAGCAGCAGAAGGATTTCGCTGACGGAGAACAGACCGAGCACCAGCACGACGAACTGGATGCCATCGGTCAGGTGGATGTTGTCCCCGGTGAAGCGATACACGCCGCTGTTGGCGTCGATGCCGACGGTCGACAGGAACAGGCCGATCAGCGCCGCGATGAACGTTTTCAACGGACGGTCTCCGGCCATGCCGCCAAGGCAGACAATTGCAAACACCATCAGCACGAAGTACTCCGCCGGCCCGAAGGCAATCGCCCATTTCGCCAGCAGCGGGGCGAACAGCACCATGCCGCAAGTCGCGATGAAGGCACCGATGAACGAGCTCCATGCCGACAGCGACAGTGCGACACCGGCCAGGCCCTGGCGGGCCATCGGGTAGCCATCGAGGGTAGTCATCACGGTGGACGCTTCGCCCGGGATGTTCAGCAGGATCGAGCTGATTCTGCCGCCGTATTCGCAACCCAGGTACACCGCCGCCAGCAGGATCAGTGCCGATTCCGGTGGCAGGCCGAGGGCGAATGCGATCGGGATCAGCAGTGCGACGCCGTTGATCGGGCCGAGGCCCGGCAACAGGCCGACCACGGTGCCGATCAGGGTGCCGCACAGGGCGGTCACCAGGTTGTACGGGCTCAGCGCGACGCCGAAGCCCTGACCCAAATAGCCAAGAGTATCCATATCAGTTCTCCAGAACGTCGAGCAGGCCGAGGGGCAGCGGTACGTCCATCACGCGGTCGAACAGCAGATAGAGACCGACGGCCATCAGGCTGATGATCACGATGCTGGGTACCCAGCGGCCGCCATAGAGACGGGCCATCGGCACACCGGTCAGTATGCTGGCGACGATGAAACCCAGTGGTTCGAAGGTGCCGGCGAACACCAGCAACAGCACCACGCAGATGCCGATCTTGTTCAGGGTTTCGCGGTCCAGCGGCGGCTCGTCATCGCTGTGCTTGATCGGCGCAGGACGAAATACCATGTACAACAGCGCCGAGCCCATCAGGCCGAGCATCAACAACGGGAAGGCCCGAGGCCCCACCGGTTCGTAGGAAAAAGCCGCTTGATACGGCCACGCCATCAGTGCCAGGCCGATACAGGCCAGCAACAGCACCGAGGCGAAAATGCGTTGTAAGAGCATGGGGAACTCCTGGGCTGCGGCCCCGCCAAAACGGAGCCGCAACCGCTAGACAGAGACGATCACTGGATCAGGCCGAACTCTTTGGCCAGCACTTTGTAGTCCGCAACCTGCTTCTTCACGTAGGTGTCCAGCTCCGGGCCGGTCATGGCGAACGGGAAGAGCTCGCGCTGATCGCGCAACTTGGCGAAGTCTTCGGAAGCCAGCAGTTTGTCGAAGGCCGCTTTCCACCAGGCGTAGTCTTCGTCGCTGACTTTTGGCCCGAGGTAGAAGCCGCGCACCACCGGCCAGACGATGTCGTAGCCTTGCTCGCGTGCTGTCGGAATGTCCTTCATTTCCGGCTCGTCCAGACGCTTGTCGGAGAACACTGCCAACAATCGCATGTCACCGCTGAGGATGTGCGGCATGGAGTCGGAGATGTCGGTGCTGCCGACCTGGATGTGCCCACCGAGCAGGGCTGTGGCGATTTCACCGCCGCCTTCGAGGGCGACGTAACGCAGGTCACGCGGGTTGATCCCGGCGGCCTTGGCGATCAGCGCGGTCTGCATCCAGTCCTGGCTGCCGACGGTGCCGCCGGAACCGATCACCACTTTGCTCGGATCTTTCTTCAGTGCCTGAACGAGGTCGTCGAGAGTCTTGTAAGGCGAATCGCTTTTAACCGCGATGGCGCCATAGCTGGTGCCAACGGCCGCCAGCCAGCGCACGTTGCTTTCATCGAAACGACCGAACTTGCCTTGCGCCAGGTTCAGCAGCGAACCACTGGACCAGGCCACCAGGGTGCCGGCATCGGCCGGACGCTGGGCGACCACCGCGTTGTACGCCACGGCGCCGACACCGCCGGGCATGTAGGTCACGCGCATCGGTTTGGTCAGCAGTTTTTCGTTGACCAGCGCGCTTTGCGCCAGTTTACAGGTCAGGTCGAAACCACCGCCGGGCGAGGCCGGGGCGATGCATTCCGGACGTTTGGGTTCGGCGAGTGCTTGGCCGGTGAGCAGCAGGACGCTGGCGGCGAGGGCTAGTTTACGCATCGACAGGTTCATTCAAGTCTCCTTGGGAGTTGTTGTTATTGACGTACTGAATTACCAAAGGGCAACGCTATAGCTCACCAGCAGACGCACTTCATCGGCATCGCGAGCGGAGTAGTTTGAGCGGTAGGTGGCATTGCGCAGGCGCACGGCGACATCCTTGAGCGCACCGCTTTGTACAACGTATTTAATCTCGCTGTCGCGCTCCCACTCTTTGCCTTCGTCACCGTTCTTGAGCTTGATGTTGTCACCGCTCACGTAACGGCTCATGAAGGTCAGGCCGGGGACGCCGAGAGTGACGAAGTCGAAGTCATAACGCGCTTGCCAGGAGTGCTCTTGGGCGCCGGCGAAGTCGTTGATCTGCACAAAATTCACCAGATACGGGTCGCTGCCATCCACATACGGGAACGCGCTGTCGCCGGACATGTGCTGGTAGCCCGCACTGAGCTTGTGCCCGCTCAAGGCGTAACTCACCAGGCCGTTGAGGGACTTGTTGTCGATCGGGCCGCCACGGGCCTCGCCCTGGTCATCACTGATGGCAAATCGCAGATCGCTGGCAAAGGTGCCAGGGCCGAACGGCTGTGACGCAACCAGCCCGAGATAGTGCTGGTTGTAGACTTCATCGAGTTGCGCGAAGTGGTAGCTGCCGGTGATCTTGTCGGTGAACTTGTAGTCCACGCCGCCAAAGTCGAAGTGCTTGCCAGCCACCGTTCCGGCGAAGCGGTTGTTCTTGTTGTTGAGGGCTATGTCCTCGAAGTCGGTGCTGTCGCGGTCCTTTGCCTTGTCCAGACGACCGCCGGTAAAGGTCAGGTTCTTGATCTCTTTGGAGGTCAGCATGCCGCCTTCGAAGGTCTGCGGCAGGATGCGCCCGTCGTTGGGCTTGAGGATCGGCAGTTCCGGAATCAGGGTGCCGATTTTCAGCTCGCTGGCGGAGATTTTCACCTTGCCGGTCAGGCCGAGCTTGGAGTACTCGTCGACGGCTCGCCCATCGTCGGTCGGCAGCAGGCCGGTACCGGTACGGTCCGGGCTCGAATCGAGCTTGACCCCCAGCATGCCCAGCGCATCGACACCGAACCCCACGGTGCCGTCGGTGTAGCCTGATTTAAGATTGAGCATGAAACCCTGGGCCCACTCGTCACGCTTGGACTGTTGGACACTGGTGCCGTCGCGAAAATCGCGGTTGAAGTACATGTTGCGGGTTTCGAACGTGGCCGAGCTGTCGTCGAAGAATGCGGCCTGGCTCAACGGTGAAAAACCGGCGAGGGCAGCAGCGCTGGCAATTGCAGTGTGGCTGAAACGGGAGAGGCGGGCAGGCGCGATAGCCTGGGTCTGCAGGGACTGCATGGATGACTTACTCCGTTTATTGTTCTTATTTGTCGAAAACGCTTCGAGGCGTTTTTCGTATCGCTGTGTGGCTGCGGCGACGGCAGTCGAAACTGTCCGTGGTCCGACTCTAACGGTCTAACCTTTCGCTAACCTTTCAGAAGACTTTCACGACTTTTCGGACTTCACAGCGACCGATGCCGCTGTAAACTCCGCGCCAAAGAATGGCGTCGACCATCCCTGAATGAGGTAAAGATCCATGCGTGTCCTGCTCGTCGAAGACCATCTGCAGCTCGCCGAAAGTGTCGCCCAGGCGCTCAAGAGCACCGGGCTGACCGTGGACGTTCTGCACGATGGCGTGGCAGCCGACCTGGCGCTGGGTAGCGAGGAATACGCCATGGCGATCCTCGACGTCGGCTTGCCGCGCATGGATGGTTTCGAAGTGCTGGCGCGATTGCGGGCGCGGGGCAAGAACCTGCCGGTGTTGATGCTGACCGCCCGCAGTGACGTCAAGGACCGGGTCCACGGCCTGAACCTCGGCGCCGACGACTACCTGGCCAAGCCGTTCGAGCTGACCGAACTCGAAGCCCGGGTCAAAGCCTTGTTGCGCCGCAGCGTGCTGGGCGGTGAACGCATTCAGCGTTGCGGTGTGCTGGCCTATGACCTGGAAACCCGGCGCTTTACCCTCGGCGAAGAATTGCTGACCCTGACCTCCCGCGAGCAAGCCGTGCTCGAGGCCCTGATCGCGCGCCCCGGCCGGGTGATGAGCAAGGAGCAATTGGCATCGCAAGTGTTCGGTCTCGATGAAGAGGCCAGCCCCGATGCGATCGAAATCTACGTGCACCGCCTGCGCAAGAAACTCGATGGCCAGCCGGTCGCCATCGTGACCTTCCGCGGCCTCGGTTACTTGCTGGAAAGCCGCGATGCATAAGCCCAGCAGCCTGCGCTGGCGGTTGTTGTGGAACCTGGCGCTGTTGCTGGTGGTGTTGATGCTGGCCAGTGGTTTGAGCGCCTACTGGAACGGTCGTGAAGCGGCCGACACAGCCTATGACCGGACTTTGCTCGCCTCGGCGCGGACCATCGCCGCAGGTCTGTCCGAGCACGATGGGAGCCTCAGCCTCGACGTGCCTTATGTCGCCCTCGATACCTTCGCCTACGACAGCGCCGGGCGGATTTTCTACCTGGTCAACGACATCAATCAGAAGCTGATCTCCGGTTACGAAAATCTGCCCGCGCCGCCGCCGGGAACGCCGCGCACCGATGACTATCCAGCATTGGCACGTTTCTACAACGCCCAGTACCGCGGGCAGAACGTGCGCGTGGTGAGCCTGCTCAAGCCCGTGAGTGAGCCGAACATGAACGGCATGGCGGAAATTCGCGTGGCGGAAACCGATGAAGCGCGTGTCAGCATGGCCCGCAGTCTGGCGGCGGATACGTTGCTGCGCCTGGGGATGCTGGCAATCGGTGCGTTAATGCTGGTGTGGTTCGCAGTGAGTGCCGCGTTGCGCCCGCTGGAGCGCTTGCGCACGGCAGTGGAGGAGCGTCAGCCGGACGATCTGCGTCCCTTGCCGCTCGTGGAAGTGCAGCGCGAATTGTGGCCGCTGGTGCGCGCCCTCAATCACTTTACCGAGCGCTTGCGCGGGCAGTTCGAGAAACAGGCGCAATTTATCGCTGATGCCGCCCATGAGCTGCGCACACCGCTGGCGGCCCTCAAGGCGCGCCTGGAACTGGGTATGCGCTCGGTCGAGCCCGATACCTGGCGCAGTACGCTGGAGACCGCCGCCCAGGGTACTGATCGCTTGACCCATCTGGCCAATCAGTTGCTTTCCATGGCCCGGGTCGAAAATGGCGCCCGGGCGATTGCCGAGGGCGGTGCGCAGTTACTCGACCTCAGTCAGTTGGCACGGGAGCTGGGCATGGCCATGGCGCCGTTGGCCCACAAGCGCGGCATCGCGCTGGCGCTGGAGGCGGATGAGCCCGTCTGGATGCGGGGCGAGCCGACGCTATTGAACGAGCTGCTAAGCAATCTGGTGGATAACGCACTGGCTCACACGCCGCCGGGTGGCAACGTGATTTTGCGCGTCTCGGCGCCCGCCGTGCTGGAAGTCGAAGATGATGGCCCCGGCATTCCTCTTGTAGACCGCGATCGGGTGTTCGAGCGCTTTTACCGACGCAATCAGCAAGTGGCCGGTTCAGGGTTGGGATTGGCGATTGTCGGTGAGATCTGCCGCGCGCATCTGGCGCAGATCAGCCTGCATGATGGTGAGCACGCGGGGTTGAAGGTGCGGGTGAGTTTTATCTCCGGGGAGTAACACAACATCTGTGGCGAGGGGGCTTGCCCCCTCGCCACAATGATCAGTAAAACATCGAGCGCATTTCTTCCAGGTCGGCACACATCGCGTTGTCGTCCGGATCGATCCCTAGCTTGACGAAAGCGGGCACGCTGAAGGGATCGATGCGCGAGATCGGATGGTCAGTGTCCTTGTGGCAATACAGACTGGCCACCTGCACCAGATCCACATAATCGACCTGCGCAGACTGGCGTTTGAAGTTCAGGTACAACTGCGGCACTTGCACCAGCATGTCGGGAAATTCCCAGACCCTGAGCAGTTTTTCGCCGATCAGCGGATGAATCTGGTCGATCACATGGTTGAGGCTGACCGGGTCGGACAGCAGCTCATAGTGATCTTCGGCGTAGGTCAGGATCGGTAGCACCCCGATCTGGTGCACCAGCCCGCCAAGGGCCGCCTGATCGGGCTTGAGTCGGGTATGGCTGCGGCACAAGGCGTAGCTGACGCCGGCGATTTCCAGGCTTTTACGCCAGACATCGCGCATCTTCTGTTCGACCACGTCGGAGCGGGCATGGAAAATCTGCTCCATGACCAGGCCGATCGCCAGATTGCAGCTGTAGTTGATGCCCAGGCGGGTGATCGCGGTATGCAGATCGGTCACTTCCTGGGCTGCGCGCAACAGTGGGCTGTTGACCACTTTGATCAGGCGTGCCGACAGCGCGGTATCGCGGCCGATCACTTTGCTCAGGGTGCTGACGCTGACTTCCGGGTTTTCTGCGGCCTTGCGAATCTGCAGGGCCACTTCCGGTAACGTTGGCAGAACCAGGTCATCGTTATTGATGGCCTCAACCAAATCCTTTTGGACCTTTTCCGCCAGTTCGCTCATTTAGTCTCTCTAGAAGTGCTGCCGTTATTGCTGGATTTCGCGATCGCGGTCCAGTTCATAAGGCAGGTCGAGCAGTTGCAGGGACGGCCCTTGGAGCTCGCCCAGGTGGATGTCTCCACTGTCTGCTGCTTCGGCTTGCAACACAGCCAGCAGTTCAATGTTCTGCCCGGCGCGGGCAGCCAGCACCACTTCGCCAATGGAACTGCCGTGGGTCGGGGAAAACAGCGCGGTACCCGGTTCAGGCAGCTCGCTGGCAGTCAATTGCAGGCGATACAAACGGCGCTTGAGTTTGCCCAGGTACTGCATGCGCGCGACGATTTCCTGCCCGGTGTAGCAGCCTTTCTTGAAGCTCACGCCACCGACCGCTTGCAGGTTGAGCATCTGCGGGATGAACAACTCGCGGGTGCCGGGCATGACCTGGCCGATCCCTGCGCGGACCTGGCCCAGCAGCCATTGATTGAGGTCGCCTTCGCTCAGCACCGCCGATAGCTTGCCTTTGACCGCATCGGCTTGACCGGCGGCAACCCACAACTCGGCGCGTTGCGGCGAGACACGGATGGCGATCAGTCCATCGTTGCGCACGACGCTGTCGGTTTCTGCCGGCAGGTCCAGACCGAGGCTGACCAGTGCAGCGTCGCCATGGTCAACGCCGAAGCGGACCCAGGCGGCACTTTCGTCGGTCAGTTTCGACTTGGAAAACACGGCGTATTTTTTCAGGTCCGCCAGTTGCGGTTCGAGCAATTCGGTGGCCATGGCCAGGACCACGCCATCCCCTTCGAGCAGGATGCGGAAACTCGATTGCATCCGGCCTTTCTGGGTGCAGCGCGCACCGAGACTGGCCCGGGAATCGCTCAGGTAATTGAGATTGCAGGTCAGTTGGCCTTGCAGGAATTTGCTGGCGTCCGCGCCGCGGACCGCGAGAACACCTTCATGAGAAAGGGTGCAGAAAAAAGCAGAATCGGCCATGGGTCATCGCAGGGTAAAGAGTCTGGCGGACATCATAAGGGGGCGCCTTCGAAATGGGTAGTTCACAAAGGATCACCGGTGCCCGACCAAAGCCGACTGTTCGACCGGGCGCGGGCCTGTATACTTGCCGCCTATTTGAGGAGCGCTCCATGGTCGAAGATGTTGAACTGAACCGCCTCTACTGGCACAGCCGCCGCGGCATGCTTGAGCTTGACGTGCTGCTGGTGCCGTTTGTGAAGGAGGTTTACCCGCACCTCAACGAGGTTGATCGCGCCTGTTACGTCAGGCTGCTCGAATGCGAAGATCAGGACATGTTCGGCTGGTTCATGGAACGCAACGAATCGGAAGATCCTGAACTGCAGCGCATGGTTCGCATGATCCTGGACCGTGTCCAGCCCAAGTAATTCGTTCGAATGCCGCTGGCATGCCTCACGGCAGCTGCTGGCGGTATATCTTTTGGCCCAGCTGTTCGCGTTGGGTTCGTTGTTTTTACTGTCGATTCCGGTCTGGGCCAGCTCGCTCGGCGTCGTGCTGTGCGTGGCTCACGGCTTCTGGCTGTTGCCCCGGCAGATCTTGCTGACGCACCCGCAGGCCTTTTGCGGCTTGCGCCGTGATGCCGATGGCTGGCAGTTGTGGAGTCGGGCCAGGGGTTGGCAGCCCGTGCAGCTGAGGCCCGACAGCCTGGCGCTGCCGTTGGTGGTGGTACTGCGTTTCCGTCTGCGTGGCGAGCGCCGGACCAGGTCCGTTTGCGTGCCCCGGGATGCGCAGGCGGCGGATGTGCACCGACGCCTGCGGGTCCGGCTCAAATTCAGCCGGCGTAGGTGGGCGGCACCAGAATAGTGTCCAGCGCTACCGGCAGCAGGTTCGGGTAGTCGAGGGTGTAATGCAGGCCACGGCTCTCCTTGCGCTCCATGGCTGACAGAATCATCAGCTCGGCCACTTGGGCCAGGTTGCGCAGCTCGATCAAATCCCGGCTGACCTTGTAGTTGCTGTAGAACTCGTCGATTTCATCCAGCAGCAATTGCACGCGGTGTTGCGCCCGTTGCAGACGCTTGTTGGTGCGCACGATGCCAACGTAGTCCCACATGAATCGCCGCAACTCATCCCAGTTGTGCGCAATGATCACGTCTTCATCGGAATCGGTGACCTGGCTCGCATCCCAGGCGGGAAGGGGGACTGGCATCGGAATCCGGGGCAGCTGTTCGAGAATGTCCGCGGCCGCCGAGCGGGCATAAACGAAACATTCCAGCAGCGAGTTGCTGGCCATGCGATTGGCGCCGTGCAGGCCGGTGAAACTGGTTTCGCCAATGGCGTACAGACCCGGCACGTCGGTGCGGCCCTGTTGATCGACCATCACACCACCGCAGGTGTAGTGTGCTGCCGGGACCACCGGAATCGGTTGCCTGGTGATGTCGATGGAAAACTCCAGGCAGCGTTCGTACACCGTCGGGAAGTGCGTCTTGATGAAAGCTTCGGGCTTGTGGCTGATGTCCAGATAGACGCAATCGACGCCCAGGCGCTTCATTTCGTGGTCGATGGCCCGGGCGACGATGTCCCGTGGCGCCAATTCGGCCCGTGGATCGAAGCGCTGCATGAAGCGTTCACCGTTGGGCAGCTTCAGGTGGGCACCTTCGCCTCGCAGGGCTTCTGTGATCAGGAAACTCTTGGCTTGCGGGTGATACAGGCAAGTGGGGTGGAACTGATTGAATTCCAGGTTCGCCACCCGGCAGCCTGAGCGCCAGGCCATGGCGATGCCGTCGCCACAGGCGCCGTCAGGGTTACTGGTGTACAGGTAAACCTTGGCTGCACCGCCGGAGGCGAGGATCACAAAGCGGGCGCCGTAGGTGTCGACTTCGCCGGTGCCGCGATTGAGCACATAGGCGCCGAGGCAGCGATCACCTTCCAGGCCCAGGCGTTTCTCCGTGATCAGATCGACCGCTACCCGCTGTTCCAGCAGTTCGATGTTGGGTCGTTTCCTGGCCTGGTCGAGCAGGGTGGTGAAAATGGCGGCGCCCGTGGCATCGGCGGCATGGATGATGCGCCGATGGCTGTGGCCGCCCTCGCGGGTCAGGTGGAACTCGAAGCCGCCATCTTCGTTACCCGACTGTTCATCGCGGGTAAAGGGCACGCCTTGGTCGATCAGCCACTGAATGGCTTCCTTGCTGTGCTCGACGGTAAAGCGCACGGCGTCCTCATGGCACAGGCCACCGCCGGCGTTTAGGGTGTCGTCGACATGGGATTCAACGGTATCGGTGTCATCCAGAACGGCTGCAACGCCGCCCTGGGCCCAGAAAGTCGAGCCATTGGCGAGGTTGCCCTTGCTCAGAACGGCAATGCGCAAATGACCGGGCAAGGTCAGCGCCAGGCTCAAGCCGGCAGCACCGCTGCCAATTACCAGAACATCGTGTTGAAACTGTTGGCTCATTTCAGGATTCCGCTCAAAGCGACCCGGGTCGGGGGTGGCGCAGCTGGACTGGCGAGTCAAGGCAGCCGCACTCCCCACTAGTATATAGAGGGGGGGAGCGGCACAATACCCGAGCTGGCATGGCATTGTGAAACTACTGTGACGCAAAACATCGGTCGCTTCGTCGGATGTTTTTCTGCCCGTTGGGCGCGAAAATGACTGTATCGCCGATTTAACAGTCTTTTTCCCTTCACTGTTGCACAATCTCAGGTCGGTGCCGCTATAAATATTTGGAACTTTTGCCAAAGAGCCAAGATCAATAGACGGTTGCCTGAAACAAGGGACAGTGTCGGCTTCAGTGCGGGATTGCGGTGCGATCCTTGTCGAAGAGTCCGATGACAAGATTATCCGCGCAGCCGGGTCAACTCGTGCTGCGCTTTTCGTGCGTGCCAAATCAGAGCCCGCAGGAAACTTGCCTGGAGGGGGAGAACTTTTGCGAAAAGCCCGAGTCTATGTTTGCAAGTCTGGTGGTTTACTTCTGCAAGCCTCCTCCGAGCTCATCGAGGAGTGTTCATGCTAACCCAGGAAGAGGATCAGCAACTGGTCGAGCGTGTTCAGCGCGGCGACAAGCGTGCTTTCGATCTGCTAGTGCTGAAATACCAGCACAAAATTCTCGGGTTGATCGTGCGTTTCGTGCACGACACCCATGAAGCCCAGGATGTGGCACAAGAAGCCTTTATCAAGGCGTACCGTGCACTTGGAAACTTTCGCGGAGACAGCGCGTTTTATACGTGGCTTTACCGCATCGCCATCAACACGGCGAAAAATTATCTGGTTTCACGCGGCCGTCGGCCGCCGGATAGCGATGTCAGTTCCGAGGATGCAGAGTTCTACGATGGCGATCATGGCCTCAAGGATCTCGAGTCGCCAGAACGGGCTTTGCTGCGGGATGAGATTGAAGGCACCGTCCATCGAACCATTCAGCAACTGCCGGAAGATTTACGTACGGCTTTAACTTTACGTGAATTTGATGGTCTGAGTTACGAGGACATTGCGAGCGTCATGCAGTGTCCGGTAGGCACCGTGCGCTCCCGGATCTTCCGCGCCCGGGAGGCCATCGACAAAGCCCTGCAGCCGTTGTTGCAGGAAAACTGAAGACAGCGGCGACAGCCAAGAGAGGAACGCCATGAGTCGTGAAGCCCTGCAGGAATCGCTGTCCGCAGTGATGGATAACGAAGCGGACGAATTGGAATTGCGTCGGGTATTGAATGCCTGCGACGATGTTGAAACCCGTGAAACCTGGGCTCGTTATCAGATCGCTCGGGCAGTGATGCACAAGGATCTGTTGCTTCCTCGTCTGGACATCGCTGCGGCTGTTTCTGCTGCCCTGGCTGATGAAGCCGTGCCGGCAAAACCTTCCCGTGGTCCATGGCGCAGCCTTGGGCGTCTGGCGGTCGCAGCTTCCGTGACCCTGGCGGTGCTGGCCGGTGTGCGTCTGTACAACCAGGATGAGATCGCCGGCGTCGAACTGGCCCAGCAATCCAGTCAGCCCGCGCTGGCCGCTCCTCAAGTAAAAGGCCCAGCCGTTCTGGCAGGCTACAATGAGAGTTCGGATGCTACCGGCCCAATGGCCAACGGCGTTTTGCAAGGTCAGCCAGGCTGGCACGATCAGCGTCTGCCAGGTTACCTGCGCCAACATGCACAACAGGCTGCACTGAAAGGCACTGAGAGCGCTCTGCCGTACGCTCGCGCCGCAAGTCTGGAAAACCGTTAAGGAGGACCATGCGCGCCATACCTTTACTTTCGCTTCTGCTCAGCGGCTGGTTCATCGTTCCAGCCCAAGCCGATGATGCCCAGGACTGGTTGACCCGCCTGGGCCAGGCAGAGCAACAGCAAAGCTTCCAGGGTGCTTTCGTCTACGAGCGTAACGGTAGTTTTTCTACCCATAACATCTGGCACCGCGTCCAGGATGGAAAAGTCCGCGAGCGATTGATCCAGCTCGACGGTTCCGCTCAGGAAGTCGTTCGCATTGATGGGCAGACTCAATGCGTTAGCGGCACACTGATAGCAGGGCTTGGGGACTCCCCCAACTCCGCTGCCCGTGCATTCGATCCTCAAAAGCTCAAGAACTGGTATGACCTCGCTGTCATCGGCAAGTCGCGTGTCGCCGGGCGTTCGGCGGTGGTCGTATCGCTGACCCCCCGCGATCAACACCGCTACGGTTTTGAACTGCATCTGGATAAAGAAACCGGCCTGCCTCTGAAGTCTTTGCTATTGGACGACAAGGGACGGTTGCTGGAACGCTTCCAGTTTACGCAACTGGATACCGCTGACGTTCCTTCCGAAAAAGACCTGCAGGCCAGTAATGATTGCAAGCCCGTCAATCTCGAAAGTGACAAGGCTTCCGCCGTCAAGTCTGCCCAGGTCTGGCGTTCCGACTGGCTGCCGCCCGGCTTCGAACTGACCAGCAGCACCGCTCGCAAGGATCCGCAGACCAAAACCCAGGTCAATAGCCTGATGTATGACGATGGTCTGACGCGCTTTTCGGTATTCCTCGAGCCGCTCAATGGCGCAACAGTCACCGATACCCGCACTCAGTTGGGGCCGACCGTTGCGGTTTCCCGGCGTTTGACCACGGCGCAGGGTGAAATGATGGTGACCGTCGTCGGTGAGATTCCGGTCGGTACTGCTGAGCGGATAGCGCTTTCGATGCGCACCACAGACGCCGCTGCAACCAAACAGTGAGCTGAATTCGAAATGTTTCGTGAGCATTTCAATTTGCTAAAATTCCGTAAATTTCATATAGGTCAGAGTCCCTCGGCTCTGGCCTTGTTTGTTGTTCCCGGAACAAAAATACCGGCGTATTGTTCCCGGTGTTCCTTGCTCCATATCGCTTAACCATGCTCGTCGTAACGGGAGCCGTATGTCGATACCACGCTTGAAGTCCTACCTTTCCATTTTTGCCACCGTACTGGTGCTCGGTCAGGCGGTCACCGCCCAAGCGGTCGAATTGCCTGACTTTACGCAACTGGTCGAACAGGCCTCGCCTGCAGTCGTGAACATCAGTACCACCCAAAAGCTGCCGGATCGCCAAGTCAGCCAGCAAATGCCTGACCTCGAAGGCTTGCCGCCAATGCTGCGCGAATTCCTCGAGCGAGGCATGCCGCCGCAATCGCGTTCACCTCGTGATCGTCAGCGCGAGGCAACTTCCCTGGGGTCGGGTTTCATCATCTCTTCTGATGGCTATATCCTGACCAACAACCATGTGATCGCCGATGCTGACGAAATCCTCGTCCGCCTGGCTGATCGCAGCGAAATGAAAGCCAAGCTGATCGGTACCGATCCACGTTCCGACGTGGCACTGCTGAAAATCGAAGCCAAGGATCTGCCAGTGTTGAAGCTCGGTAAATCCCAGGACCTGAAGGCTGGCCAATGGGTTGTCGCGATCGGTTCTCCATTCGGCTTTGACCACACGGTGACCCAGGGCATCGTCAGTGCCGTCGGTCGCAGCCTGCCGAACGAAAACTATGTGCCGTTCATCCAGACCGACGTGCCGATCAACCCGGGTAACTCGGGCGGCCCGCTGTTCAACCTGAACGGTGAGGTGGTCGGGATCAACTCGCAGATCTACACCCGCTCCGGTGGCTTCATGGGTGTTTCGTTTGCGATCCCGATCGACGTGGCCATGGATGTTTCCAATCAGCTGAAATCCGGTGGCAAAGTCAGCCGTGGCTGGCTGGGTGTCGTGATTCAGGAAGTGAGCAAGGACCTGGCCGAGTCGTTCGGTCTGGAGAAGCCAGCGGGTGCGCTGGTTGCCCAGATCCAGGATGATGGCCCGGCTGCCAAAGGTGGCCTGCAAGTCGGCGACGTGATCCTGAGCATGAACGGTCAGCCAATCGTCATGTCGGCCGACCTGCCGCATCTCGTTGGTGCGTTGAAGGCTGGCGCAAAAGCCAATCTGGAAGTGATTCGTGACGGCAAGCGCAAGAAAGTCGAGCTGACCGTCGGTGCAATTCCGGAAGAAGCCAAAGAGCTGGATGCCGAGCCAAAATCCAGCATCGAGCGCAGCAGCAATCGCCTCGGTGTGTCTGTGGTCGAGTTGACTGACGAGCAGAAGAAAACCTATGACCTCAAAGGCGGTGTGATGATCAAGGAAGTGCAGGATGGTCCTGCCGCCTTGATCGGCCTGCAGCCGGGTGATGTGATTACCCACCTGAACAACCAGGCCATCGGTTCCACCAAGGAGTTCACGGAAATCGCCAAGGCGCTGCCGAAGAACCGCTCGGTGTCGATGCGGGTACTGCGTCAGGGTCGAGCGAGCTTCATTACCTTCAAGCTGGCTGAATAACCCGGTGGCTGGTTGAATGAGAAACCGCCTCGAAAGAGGCGGTTTTTTATTTGGGGGGGACTTATTGTCTGCGAAGGCGTCAGCCCATCATGTCCTTGATCATGCGCTCTTGCTCCATCAGCTCGCGTTGCCGTGCGTCGATCCGCGAAGACAGCGGGAAGTTCGTGCCGGCCTTGCGTTTGGCGAAGTCCAGTTGCTGAATGGCCTGTTTATAGTCCCCGACCAGTGCAAAGTATTCGGCGCGAGCCTGATGCAGGCCGATGATATTGCCCGACAGGCCGCGCGTCTCGGCAACCTGATACCACACGTCCGGATCATCCGGGCGCGACTTGAGCAGGCCTTCGAGGGCTTTCTCTGCATCCGCAGTACGGTTCTGCTTGAGCAGCAGGTCGACCCGCATCTGGTTCAGCGGGTAGTTACCAGAGTATTGCCCCATCAACCGGTCAACCCGGGACTGGGCATCCGCCAGGCGATTGTTGGTGATATCCAGATCGACCTGAGCCAGGTTGTAGATGATTTCGTTGGGTGACTTGGCCAGCAACTGCTTGAGGTTTTCCCGTGCTTCGTTCAGTTGGCCGCCCTTGATCTGGGCGATCGCCAGGCCGTAGCGTGCCACGTCGTTTTTCGGGTTCTCGTCGAGCAGGGCGCGGAAGCGTTTGGCGCCAAGCCCCGGGGTTTCTTCATAGATCAGTTGTACGCGTGCGCGGATCAGTTGGTAGCGCATGCTGTCTTCGATACCTCCCGCTGGAAACTGTTCGGCGCGGTTGCGGGTGTCGGCGATACGCGACTCGGTGACCGGGTGAGTCAGCAGAAATTCCGGCGGCTTGGCATCGTAGCGGTACTGACGCCCCAGGCGCTCGAACATGCTGGGCATCGAGCGGGGATCGTAACCGGCCTTTTCCAGATTGAGGATGCCGATACGGTCGGCTTCCTGTTCGTTCTGGCGGGAGAACCGCCGCTGTTCCTGGATGGCTGCGGCCTGTGTGCCGGCAATGGCCGCAATCCCGGCGTTACCGCCACCTGCGGCAGCCACTACGATTCCCGCCAGCAATGCAGCCATCATGGGTACTTGCATGCGTTGCTGCGCTTCGACGCCCCGGGCAAAGTGGCGTTGCGACAAGTGAGCCAGTTCGTGCGCCAGTACCGAAGCGTATTCGCCTTCGGTCTGGGCGTAGAGGAACAAGCCACCGTTCACCCCGACGATCCCGCCGGGTGCCGCAAAGGCGTTGAGCTGCGGGCTGTTGATCAGGATGAACTCCAGGCGCCGGTCAGTGACCTGGCTGGTCTCCACCAGTCGGTAGACGCTGGATTCCACGTAATTCTTGAGTTGCGGATCGTTGAGCTGTGAAACCTGACTGCGCAACATGGCCAGCCAGGCGCGGCCGAGCTGGTATTCCTGTTGCGGCGAGACAATGGCAGAACTGGCGTCGCCGAGTGACGGCAGGTCGTCGGCGAAGCCCGGTGAGGCGAGCAGGCAAGCGAGCGTCAGCAGGGTAGGGCGCAAAAATGTCATGCACAAAGCCTTAGTCGACAAAGACCTTACTGTAGCCGGACACCGGCGTTGCGACCAGATATTCTAGGCAACTCAACCATCTGACCCGGAGTGATGCAATGACCGACGCTGTAGAGCATGACGTTGAACTGGATACCAGCGGCCTGAATTGCCCATTGCCGTTGCTCAAGGCCAAGATGGAGCTCAACAAGCTGGCCAGTGGCGCGGTGCTCAAGGTCATCGCCACCGATGCGGGTTCGCAGCGCGACTTTCGCACCTTTGCCCGATTGGCCGGTCATACCCTGCTTCGTGAAGAAGATGACGCGGGTATTTACCGCTACTGGTTGAAAAAAGCCTGAATTTGGCTGCGTTCGTTTTTAAGGATTATTGATGTTCAAAGTGTTACGCGACTGGATTCAGCGCTATTTTTCCGATGAAGAAGCGGTAGTGCTGGCCGTCCTGCTGTTTCTGGCGTTCACCGCCGTACTGACCCTGGGCGGTATGCTGGCGCCGGTGCTCGCCGGGATGGTGCTGGCGTACCTGATGCAGGGGCTGGTGGTGGCCCTTGAACGCCTGCGCGTACCGGGTTGGGCAGCGGTGGGGCTGGTTTTTGCGTTGTTCATGGGGTTGTTGCTGGTATTCATCGTGGTTGTCGTGCCGTTGCTATGGCACCAATTGATCACGTTGTTCAATGAGTTGCCCGGCATGCTTGCCAAGTGGCAGTCGCTATTGCTGCTGCTGCCCGAGCGCTATCCGCACCTGGTATCCGACGAGCAAGTGCTGCGGGCCATCGAAGTGGCGCGGGGCGAAATCGGCAAGTTTGGCCAGTGGGCACTGACGTTCTCGCTGTCGAGCCTGCCGTTGCTGGTAAACATCATGATCTACCTGGTGCTGGTGCCGATCCTGGTGTTTTTCTTCCTCAAGGATCGGGCCATGATCGGCCAGTGGGTACGCGGTTACCTGCCCCGTGAGCGGGCGTTGATCACCCGGGTCGCCCACGACATGAACCGGCAGATCGCCAACTACATTCGCGGCAAGGTCATCGAAATCTTCATTTGCGGTGGCGTGACCTACATCGCCTTTGTTGTTCTTGAGCTCAACTACGCGGCGCTGCTGGCATTGCTGGTGGGGATTTCGGTGGTGGTGCCTTATGTCGGCGCCGTGGTGGTGACCGTGCCCGTGTTTCTGATTGCACTGTTCCAGTGGGGCTGGAGCGATCAGTTCATTTACTTGATGGCGGTCTACGGGATTATCCAGACGCTGGATGGCAACGTGCTGGTGCCATTGCTGTTCTCGGAGGCGGTCAACCTGCACCCGGTGGCGATTATCTGCGCGGTGCTGTTGTTTGGCGGGTTGTGGGGCTTCTGGGGGGTGTTCTTTGCGATTCCCCTGGCGACGCTGTTCAAGGCGGTGCTGGATGCGTGGCCGCGCAAGGAGCCGGTGGTGGCGCCTCTGCTTTAAATCGGTGGAGATGCAAAAAGATCGCAGCCTTCGGCAGCTCCTACGCCGATCGAGGTGCTCCTGTAGGAGCTGCCGAAGGCTGCGATCTTTTTTGTATCAGGCCTTGTTCAGGGCCTGAGCCGCCGCCAATACCGCATCGACATGCCCCGGCACCTTCACGCCGCGCCATTCCTGGCGCAACACGCCTTTGGCGTCGATCAGGAAGGTGCTGCGATCCACGCCCAGGTATTCCTTGCCGTAGAGCTTTTTCAGCTTGATCACGTCGAACAGCTGGCAGATGGCTTCGTCCTTGTCGCTGATCAGCTCAAAGGGGAACTCCTGCTTGCACTTGAAGTTCTCGTGGGATTTCAGGCTGTCGCGAGACACACCGAACACTTCGGTATTGGCGGCCTTGAACGCTGCGTACTGATCGCGAAAGCCTTGCCCCTCGGTGGTGCAACCTGGCGTGCTGTCCTTGGGGTAGAAGTAGATCACCACCTGCTTGCCTTTCAGGTCTGCAAGGCTGACGGTGTGCCCGCTGGTGGCGGGGGCTTGGAAATCGGCAACCGGTTGGTCGATGGCAACGGCCATGAAAGCTTCCTTACATTGGGTTCTGTGGGCGCCAGGGTTCGATCAGGGCATCGAGGTTCAGCGCGTCGGCAAAATCCAGGA
The DNA here is from genome assembly GCF_019947515.1 of Pseudomonas sp. A-B-19. Classification (NCBI taxonomy): domain Bacteria; kingdom Pseudomonadati; phylum Pseudomonadota; class Gammaproteobacteria; order Pseudomonadales; family Pseudomonadaceae; genus Pseudomonas; species Pseudomonas sp. A-B-19. The sequence goes on along the minus strand of NZ_JAGYGN010000034.1, from coordinate 4,864 downwards.
ACTGATCGCGCAGCCAGCTGATTTGCACGCCGGCCGGCAAGGTCACGGTAAACGTGGCGTTGAGCATGGTGCCGCCGGTCTGCGGAGCCTGATAGGTGTCGCAGGTCAGGTTTTCCAGCTCGACATTGTGGTCCATGAAGAACTGGCACAGCTCGTTGATGATGTCCGAGCGGTAGGCCGAGCTGACATAAGCGACGTACGGCAGGGCCTGGGGGCGGTTTTCCAGGGCGGCGCTGCGCACCACGTTGACCGTGAACGCATGTCGCTTGGCCAGTACTGGCAGGCTGCCTTCCAGGCGTGCCAGGGCATCCCAGCTGCCGGAGATTTCCAGCACCAGCGCACTGCATTCGCCATGACGGGTCAGGCGAGAGGTGACAACGGCGCAGCGGTTTTCATGGCTGGCGCGGCACAGGACGTTGGTCAGCTCCATGGGGTTGGCGCCGAGGGCACTGATGACAAGGAATTGTTCGCGAACTGTGGGGGTGGACATGCAGCATTCCTAAAGCGATGAGCGGTCGATACGTCAATGGGCTGATTTACCGGGAGCGAGCCTGCGGATGCGAACTCATAAAGCCCCGAGTGACAGGTTGCGACGTGCTCCGGCAGGGCGGGAGCGAGGCGTGGCAACGCTGGATCAGGGCCTGTGATGCCGAAAATGGAGGCTCAAACCCGACGGACGAGCTTGTCTGTATCGATCAAAGTCTGAAGGGTAGCGAAAACCGGCGCCAAGGGGAATGGCGGCAGCACAGTACTTCGCTTGTGCAAGCATCTTGGCGCCAGTACCATTACGGCTCTCTTTTTCCGGCAGGAGCGGTTTCATGATTGCGGGCAGTATGGTGGCACTGGTCACACCCATGGATGCACAGGGGCGTCTTGACTGGGACAGCCTCAGCAAACTCGTGGACTTCCACCTTGAAAACGGCACCCATGCCATTGTCGCCGTCGGCACCACCGGCGAATCGGCAACTCTGGACGTCAACGAACACATCGCAGTCATCCGCGCCGTGGTCAAACAGGTCAATGGTCGCATTCCGGTGATCGCCGGTACCGGCGCCAATTCGACCCGCGAAGCCGTCGAATTGACCCGCAATGCCAAGGAAGCCGGCGCCGACGCCTGCCTGCTGGTCGTGCCGTACTACAACAAGCCGACCCAGGAAGGCCTGTACCTGCACTTCAAGCACATCGCCGAAGCGGTCGACATTCCGCAGATTCTCTACAACGTTCCCGGCCGCACCTCCTGCGACATGCAGGCCGAGACCGTGATCCGCCTGTCCACCGTGCCGAACATCATCGGTATCAAGGAAGCGACCGGCGACCTCAAGCGCGCCAAAGCCATCCTCGATGGCGTAAGCAAGGACTTCATCGTCCTGTCCGGCGATGATCCGACTGCGGTCGAGCTGATCCTGATGGGCGGCAAGGGCAATATCTCCGTCACCGCCAACGTCGCGCCGCGTGAAATGGCCGATCTTTGCGAGGCCGCCCTCAAGGGGGATGCCGAGACCGCACGGGCAATCAACGAAAAACTGATGCCGCTGCACAAGGACCTGTTCATCGAAGCCAACCCGATTCCGGTGAAGTGGGCTTTGGTTGAAATGGGCCTGATGCACGAAGGCATTCGCCTGCCGTTGACCTGGCTGAGCGCACCTTGTCACGAAACGCTGCGCACGGCCCTGCGCCAGTGCGGCGTCCTGGTTTAATTGAGGAAGTACAACGCATGAAGCGAATGGCCGGACTTTCCGCACTTGCCTTGATTATCTCCAGCACCAGTGGCTGCGGATGGATCTGGGGGCCGGAAGGTTATTTCCGTGACCGTGGTAGCGATTACCTGCAAGCGCAACAGACTGCGCCGATGCAAATACCGCAGGATATCCATGATGCCAAGCGTCTGGATCCGCTGTTGCCGATCCCGCGCAACGTGGCTGATGACACTGAGAAGGGCGAGTACGTCGTGCCTCGTCCGCAGCCACTGACGGCGGCTGCGGACGCCAGCCCTTACTCCCTGCAGAAGAGCGGCGGTACCAGCTCCATCCTGGCGCAGAATCCGCCGGCTGAAATCTGGCCAGTGGCCGTTCAGTTCTTCCAGGACAACGGTTTCCGTCTGGATGAACAGCGTCCGCAAACCGGTGAGTTCACCACGACCTGGCAGCACTCCGATGAACTGTCCGCCGCCATGGGCAAGCGCCTGAGCGCGGCCGGCGTCAGCACGGACAGCGAAACCCGCGTGCGGGTGCGCATTGAGCCGGGCGTGCAGCGCAACACCAGTGAAATCTATGTGGTCAGCGCCGAGCGTCCTGCCGGCAGCACCGCTGATGTGGCTTTCACCAACCGTTCGGTCAACACTGGCCTGGACGCGGCACTGGTCGACGACATGCTCGCGAGCATGAGCCGTATCTCGGAGAAGGGCGGTTCGGTTTCCATGCTGGCTTCGCGTGATTTCGACGCGCCCAGCCGTGTCAGCCTGAGCGAAGACGGCAGCGGCAACCCTGTGCTGAACGTCGGTACCGACCTGGATCGTGCCTGGTCGAGCGTCGGTCGTGCGCTGGAACAAGGTGAATGGCGTGTTGAAGACATCAACCGCAGCCTGGGCCTGTACTACATCAACCTGGCCGAAAAAGCCGAGAAGAAAGACGACAAGCCAGGCTTCTTGAGCAGCCTGTTCGGCAGCGCGCCGAGCAAGGAAGAGCTGGATGCCCGCGCCGAGCGTTATCAGGTTCGCCTGAGCAAGGTTGGCGAGAACGTCCAGGTCACCGTCGAGAAAAACATCAACACCGTGGCGCCACCAGACGTAGCGCGTAAAGTGTTGAGCGTGATTCAGGACAACCTGGGCTGATCCTATGCGTTTTGCCGTTCTCGGCAGCGGCAGCCAAGGGAACGGCACGCTGATAGCCAGCGCTGATACGTATGTGCTGGTCGATTGTGGTTTTTCCTTGCGGGAAACCGAAAAACGCCTGCTGCGCCTGGGTGTGAACCCTGCGCAGTTGAGCGCGATACTCGTGACCCACGAACATGCCGACCACGTGCATGGCGTGGGTTTGCTGTCTCGGCGCTACAATCTGCCTGTCTACCTCAGTCGCGGGACCTTGCGCGGGATGCGCAAACCGATTGAACCCGCAGGCTTTCTGGCCGGCGGCGAGCAACTGCAAATCGGCGACTTGAGCATCGGTGTCATTGCCGTGGCCCACGATGCACAGGAACCGACGCAGTATGTCTTCAGTGACGGTGAGCGGCGCTTTGGCCTGTTAACCGACCTGGGTTCGTATTGCGACAAGGTGCTGGACGGCTATCGGGACCTCGATGCGTTGATGATCGAGTCCAATCACTGCCGTGACATGCTGGCTCGCGGTCATTACCCGTACTTTCTCAAGCAGCGGGTGGGCGGTGAACTGGGGCATTTGAATAACCATCAGGCGGCATTCCTGGTGGCCGAGTTGGGCTGGAAAGACCTGCAACACCTGGTCCTGGCCCATCTGAGCAGCAAGAACAACCTGCCGCGGCTGGCCCGGCAATGTTTTGTCGACACCCTCGGGTGCGACCCGGACTGGCTGCAACTGGCCGATCAAGATTCAGGGCTCGACTGGCGCCACATCGCCTAGCCCATCTACTTAGCAAGCGGAGCCCATCATGGAAAAACGTGAAGAACTCTACCGCGGCAAAGCCAAGTCGGTTTACAAGACCGACGACGCTAACCGTTTGATCCTGTTGTTTCGCAACGACACCTCGGCGTTCGACGGCAAGCGCATCGAGCAGCTCGACCGCAAAGGCATGGTGAACAACAAGTTCAATGCCTTCATCATGCAGAAACTCGAAGCCGCCGGCGTGCCGACTCAATTTGACAAATTGCTGGGCGACAACGAGTGCCTGGTGAAAAAACTCGACATGATCCCGGTCGAGTGCGTCGTGCGTAACTACGCCGCCGGCAGCCTGGTCAAGCGTCTGGGTGTCGAAGAGGGCATGAAGCTCAACCCTTACACCTTCGAACTGTTCCTGAAGGACGACGCCAAGGGCGACCCGTTCATCAACGAATCCCACGTCGTGGCATTTGGCTGGGGCACCGCCGAGCAACTGGTTCGCATGAAAGAACTGTCGCTCAAGGTCAACGAAGTCCTGAGCAAACTGTTCGACGACGCCGGCCTGCTGCTGGTCGACTTCAAGCTGGAATTCGGCGTGTTCCACGATGGCTCCATCGTGCTGGGCGACGAATTCAGCCCGGATGGCTGCCGTCTGTGGGACAAGGCCACCGGCAAGAAAATGGACAAGGACCGCTTCCGTCAGGGCCTCGGTGACGTTATCGAAGCCTACGAAGAAGTCGCCAATCGTCTGGGCGTACCGCTTTAACCGACGCAAGCATCTGATAGCACAGAAATATTTCGCTCAGGGGGTTCGCTTCCTGCGAAAGTGTTGTTATGATGCGCGCCGTTGGAGAGATGCCAGAGTGGCCGAATGGGACGGATTCGAAATCCGTTGTACCTTCACCGGTACCTAGGGTTCGAATCCCTATCTCTCCGCCATAAATACCAAAGAAATCCCGCGAGTTAGACGCTCTGCGGGATTTTTTTCGCCCGCTGAAAAGTCACGCGACTATCAAACGATGTGCGCCATTCAATGGACGTTCATGCTTGTCCGGGGCTGTCGGTGGACGGGGCGTTTTCTCCGACGAGCGGCGCATCATGGCAGCTATTCCCTTTCGGGAAGGCTCGGAACTGATCACAAGTCCGCATTGTCCGCCCTGCTACGGCGACATTAGGGTGCGGTGCGTGACTCCAGATCTATTTCCGTCGGCCACCGCACCTTGGGCGCCAAACGGCGTGCGAGATTGAAGGTCACGTCTTCGTTGTTCCAGTCGCGGGGCGGGTGGGGGAAGGGG
>NZ_JAGYGN010000033.1:0-66068 GCF_019947515.1 Pseudomonas sp. A-B-19 | reverse complement strand
AAAAGGAAGGAAAGTATTAATATCGCGCATAAGAACGCCGGTTTGTTAGATGTGTTTGCTCGCACGAACATCATCAACCAAATCGGCGTTCTTGTTTCTGTGTTTCCCGGGATTCCGTGAAGAACCTTTTTTTTGCCTGAAATCCGGGCACAAAAAAACCCGCCGTCAGGCGCAATGCTGTGGTCCCTGTAGGAGCGAGCTTGCTCGCGATGGACTCAAGCGCGCCGCGTTTAGCCAGTAAACACGCGTTATCGTTGGCGACCATCGCGAGCAAGCTCGCTCCTACAACAGCATTACGCCTGACGGCGGGTTTAAGTGAAGCGGACTTTAGAGCAGGAAGATTGTCGCCAGCCCCAGGAAGATGAAAAAGCCGCCGCTGTCGGTCACGGCAGTAATCATCACACTGGCGCCCATCGCAGGGTCACGCCCCATCTTCGCCAGGGTCATCGGGATCAAGACCCCCATCAATGCCGCCAGCAACAGGTTGAGCGTCATCGCCGCAGTCATCACCACGCCCAATGACCAACTGTGATAGAGCATGTAGGCAACCAGACCAATCACCCCGCCCCAGATCACGCCATTGATCAACGCGACGGCCAACTCTTTGCGCATCAGGCGCGAGGTATTGCCGGTGCTCACCTGGTCCAGCGCCATGGCCCGAACAATCATGGTGATGGTCTGGTTACCCGAGTTACCACCGATCCCCGCCACGATCGGCATCAACGCCGCAAGCGCCACGAGCTTCTCGATCGAGCCTTCAAACAAACCAATGACCCGAGAAGCCACGAACGCGGTAATCAGGTTGATCGCAAGCCAGGCCCAACGGTTACGCAGGGACTTCCAGACCGACGCAAAAATATCTTCTTCTTCACGCAGACCCGCCATGTTGAGAACTTCGCTTTCGCTCTCTTCACGGATCAGGTCGACCATTTCATCGATGGTCAGACGGCCGATCAGCTTGCCGTTCTTGTCGACCACGGGCGCGGAGATCAAGTCGTAACGCTCGAACGCCTGGGCCGCATCGTAGGCGTCTTCGTCCGGGTGGAAACTCACCGGATCGCTGGCCATCACCTCGGAAACCTGTTTGTCCGGATCGTTGACCAGCAAACGCTTGATCGGCAACACGCCCTTGAGGACACCGTCGTAATCGACCACGAACAGTTTGTCGGTATGGCCTGGCAACTCCTTGAGACGGCGCAGATAACGCAAGACCACTTCGAGGCTGACATCCTCGCGGATGGTCACCATCTCGAAGTCCATCAGCGCACCGACCTGCTCCTCGTCGTAGGACAGTGCCGAACGCACGCGCTCGCGTTGTTGCTGGTCGAGGGTCTCCATGAGCTCATGGACGACGTCTCGCGGCAGCTCGGAGGCCAGGTCAGCGAGTTCGTCGGCATCCATGTCCTTGGCGGCTGCCAGGAGCTCGTGATCGTCCATGTCGGCGATCAGGGTTTCACGAACCGAATCGGATACTTCGAGAAGGATGTCGCCGTCGCGATCGGCCTTGACCAGTTGCCAGAGCGTCAGACGATCGTCCAGCGGCAAGGCTTCAAGGATGTAGGCGACGTCGGCGGAGTGCAGGTCATCGAGCTTGCGTTGCAACTCGACGAGGTTCTGCCGGTGGACCAGGTTCTCGACCCGGTCATGATGCGGGCCTTCCTGGCGGTGAGTCAGGTCTTCTACCACGCGCTGGCGCTGCAGCAACTCAACCACCTGAGCCAGGCGATCCTGCAAGCTTTCCTGCGTTTTCTTTACTTCAACATCGGACATAGGCGAACTCCACTCCCAGCAGCGGGGCACGCCGGAAGGATCAATCAGTCAATTCATGATTGGTAAAACGGGGTACTGAGTAACTACTGGGTAAGTCCATGGAGGTATTCCACAAGCCCCGGCGGGGCTGACGGGCGCAATGATACACCGCCTGACGGTTTTAAACGTTAAAAAATCTCGGCTGAAACAAGCGCTTGCACAACAAACCTGAGCATCTCCTGATCCATGAAAGTGCGACGACGCATTCTGAAAAGAAAACACACCACCCTTGGAAAATTGTAGCCGCTACCCTTGAAAAACGTCATGGAGGACGCCCGATGCCATCAATCACACAGTTCTTTCTACTGCTCACCCTGCTCAGCTCCCCGCCCCTGGCGCTCGCCAGTACCGTTCACCGCTGCGAGGCGGCCAATGGGCGCATTACCTTCACCACTTTGAGCTGTGCCGCGGGAGAAAGCGTTTCACTTCAGGACGTGCGCACCTTTACACCCGGCAGCGCGATGGCACTGATGCCGCCAGCCGAGCCCCGTGAAACACCAGGAATGAAAATCCAGAGGAAAGAGCCGACCGTGGTCGGTCAGGCGCAGGACAAATGTGGAAACCTGATCAGTGCCAGAGAGCGCCGCGAAGCGATCATCAATCAGCGAGTGGTCGCCGGCATGAGCCAGCAAGACGTCGAAAGCGCCCTCGGCAAGCCGGACAAGATCAGTATTCGCAATTCAGCCACGAGCTACCGTTACGACACCCGAAGAGGTCGCAGCGCAAACGTGGAGTTCGATGAGAAGGGATGCACGAAAGGAAAAGCCAAATCCCGGACGGCAAAAAGCCCGCATTAAATGCGGGCTTTCTGTTGTATGGTGCACTCGACAGGATTCGAACCTGTGACCGCTCGGTTCGTAGCCGAGTACTCTATCCAGCTGAGCTACGAGTGCAATTTGTGTTTTTAGACCAGACCACAACTGGCTGAAACCAAGTTACTTGCATTACTGCAACTAACTCTTAAATGGTGCACTCGACAGGATTCGAACCTGTGACCGCTCGGTTCGTAGCCGAGTACTCTATCCAGCTGAGCTACGAGTGCATTTGTTGCCGCGCATTATAGGCCGTCTAATCTCTATGTCAAGCACTTTTTCTAGTAATTTCAACAACTTACCGAAGAAGCCAGATTACAACGTACTACGCAAATAATGGCGGAGAACGGGGGATTCGAACCCCCGACACCCTTTTGAGGTGTACTCCCTTAGCAGGGGAGCGCCTTCGGCCACTCGGCCAGCTCTCCGCAACACGGGGCGTATATTAACCAGCTTCTTCCCCGTTTGCAAACATAAAAAACGATAAAAATTAATGGCTTGGTTCTTCGTCCTTCTCTTTCTTGATACGCAGGTAAATTTCCTCCCGGTGAACCGCCACCTCTTTGGGGGCATTAACACCAATGCGCACTTGATTTCCTTTGACGCCGAGCACGGTCACGGTGATTTCGCCATCACCGATAATCAGGCTTTCTGCGCACCGACGAGTCAGAATCAGCATACCTTTCTCCTCACGCATTACATTTCAGGGACAACAGTCTGCAAAAAAAAGGCACTCGACCCACAACCGGAGCGGTCGCAGCCCTACATGCCTGAGTATTGACTAGCGCGAGCAAAAGAACAGCCTCGGAGGCCACGCCATTCAAAAAAACAAAAGGCGCGGTCAAACCGCGCCTTTTGGCAAACGCATCACTCGCCCTGGCGGGCCGGTGCGTCCAGTTCGAAAGCCGTGTGCAGAGCGCGCACAGCCAGTTCCAGGTACTTCTCTTCGATCACTACCGAGACTTTGATTTCCGACGTCGAGATCATCTGGATGTTGATGCTTTCCTTGGCCAGGGATTCGAACATGCGGCTGGCCACGCCTGCGTGAGAACGCATGCCAACGCCGACGATCGACACCTTGGCGATCTTGGTGTCGCCCACGACTTCACGGGCACCCAGCTCGCCGGCGGTTTTTTCCAGCACGGCCTGGGCCGCCTGGTAGTCGTTGCGGTGCACGGTGAAGGTGAAGTCGGTGGTGTTATCGTGCGCGACGTTCTGCACGATCATGTCGACTTCGATGTTCGCGGCACTGATCGGGCCGAGAATCTTGAAGGCAACGCCCGGGATGTCTGGCACGCCACGGATGGTCAGCTTGGCTTCATCGCGGTTGAAAGCGATACCGGAAATGATCGGCTGTTCCATGGTTTCCTCTTCATCAATAGTAATGAGGGTGCCCGGACCCTCCTTGAAGCTGTGCAGTACGCGCAGCGGAACGTTGTACTTGCCGGCGAACTCGACCGCGCGGATCTGCAACACCTTGGAACCGAGGCTGGCCATTTCCAGCATCTCCTCGAAGGTGATCTTGTCCAGACGCTGAGCCACGGACACCACACGCGGGTCGGTGGTGTAGACGCCATCGACGTCGGTGTAGATCTGGCATTCGTCAGCCTTCAGGGCTGCCGCCAGCGCCACGCCGGTGGTGTCGGAACCGCCACGACCGAGGGTGGTGATGTTGCCGTGCTCGTCGACGCCCTGGAAACCGGCGACAACCACCACACGACCTGCCTTCAGGTCACCGCGAATCTTCTGGTCATCAATCTGCAGGATACGCGCTTTATTGTGTGCGCTATCCGTCAGGATCCGCACCTGGTTGCCGGTGTACGACACCGCCGGCACGCCACGCTTGATCAGTGCCATGGCCAACAGGGCAATCGTTACCTGCTCACCGGTGGAGACGATCACGTCCAGCTCGCGCGGAACCGGTTGGCCGTCGCCACTGATTTGCTTGGCCAGATCGATCAGACGGTTGGTTTCGCCGCTCATTGCAGACAGCACAACCACCAGGTCATCGCCGGCATCGCGGAATTTCTTAACCTTGTCGGCGACCTGTTCGATTCTCTCGACAGTGCCGACCGAGGTGCCTCCAAATTTCTGTACGATCAAAGCCATTTCAAAGCCGCCTCTGCCCATGAAGGGCGCCCAAATAATCACTCAAACAGCGTTGCGGCCCGCCACTAGACTGCGGGCCGCAAGCACTGCCTTATAGACCCTGCTCTACAAACGGAACGGTCAGGGCCAGTGCCGCATCCAGTGCGCCAGCGTCGGTACCGCCGCCTTGCGCCATGTCTGGACGACCACCACCCTTCCCGCCCACTGCCGCAGCGGCTTGCTTCATCAAATCACCGGCTTTGAGTTGGCCAGTCAGGTCTTTGGTTACGCCTGCAACCAGAACGACCTTTTCCTCATGGACACTGCCGAGCAGGATCACTGCGCGGCCGAGTTTGTTTTTCAGTTGATCGACCAGCGCCAGCAGCGCCTTGCCGTCCTGACCGTCCAGACGCACGGCCAGCACTTTCACGCCCTTGACGTCCTGCGCCTGGGCCGACAGATCGTCGCCCGCGGCACTGGCAGCCTTGGCCTGCAACTGCTCGAGTTGCTTCTCCAGCTGACGGTTGCGCTCCAGCACAGCCGACAGCTTGTCGATCAGGTTGTCGCGGCTGCCCTTGACCAGGCTGGCCGCTTCCTTGAGTTGTTCTTCCGCCGCGTTCAAGTAGGCCAGCGCTTGCGCACCGGTAACGGCTTCAATACGACGCACACCCGATGCCACACCGCCTTCGCTGATGATTTTCAGCAGGCCGATGTCGCCGGTGCGGTTGGCGTGGATGCCGCCGCACAGTTCGACGGAGAAATCGCCCATGCTCAGCACGCGCACACTGTCGCCGTACTTCTCGCCGAACAGCGCCATGGCGCCTTTTTGCTTGGCGGTTTCGATATCGGTTTCTTCGGTTTCAACTTCGGAATTCTTGCGAATCTCGGCGTTGACGATGTCTTCCAGCGCTTTCAACTGCTCAGGCTTGATGGCCTCGAAGTGGCTGAAGTCAAAACGCAGACGCTGACTGTCGACCAGCGAGCCTTTCTGTTGAACGTGATCGCCCAGCACCTGGCGCAATGCAGCGTGCAGCAAGTGAGTCGCAGAGTGGTTCAACGACGTGGCGTGACGCACCTCGGCGTCAACATGGGTCTCGACCGGCGCACCGACGATCAGGCTACCCGAATCCAGGATACCGTGGTGCAGGAATGCACCGCCGGTCTTGGTGGTGTCACGCACATCGAAACGCGCGCTGCCGGCCTGCAGGTAACCGCAATCACCGACCTGACCACCGGACTCGGCGTAGAACGGCGTCTTGTCGAGAACGATCACGCCCTCATCGCCTTCGCTCAATACGTCGACCGACTGGCCGTCTTTATACAGCGCAACGATTTTGGCGGAGCCGCTGTGAGCGATGTAACCGGTGAACTCGGTGGCCACGTCAACCTTGACCAGGCTGTTGTAGTCCATGCCGAAGGAACTGGCGGAACGGGCACGGACGCGCTGGGCCTCCATCTCACGCTCGAAACCTTCTTCATCGATGGTCAGGCTGCGCTCGCGAGCGATGTCGCCGGTCAGGTCCATCGGAAAACCGTAGGTGTCGTAAAGCTTGAACACTACGTCGCCGGGCACCACGTCGCCTTTGAGTTCAGCCAGATCCTGCTCGAGGATCTTCAGGCCCTGCTCCAGGGTCTTGGCGAATTGCTCTTCTTCGGCCTTCAGCACGCGCTCGATGTGCGCCTGCTGGGATTTCAGTTCCGGGAAAGCTTCGCCCATCTCGGCGACCAGGGCCGCGACGATCTGGTAGAAGAAGCTGCCCTTGGCGCCCAGTTTGTTACCGTGACGGCAGGCGCGACGGATGATCCGGCGCAGCACGTAACCGCGGCCTTCGTTGGACGGCAGCACGCCGTCGGCGATCAGGAAACCGCAGGAACGGATGTGGTCAGCCACCACTTTCAGCGAAGCCTGGGCGTCGTTGGTGCAGCCGATGGCCTTGGCCGACGCGCTCAGCAGGCTCTGGAACAGGTCGATTTCATAGTTCGAGTGTACGTGCTGCAGCACGGCACTGATCCGCTCCAGGCCCATGCCGGTGTCGACCGACGGCGCTGGCAGCGGGTGCAACACGCCATCGGCGGTGCGGTTGAACTGCATGAACACGTTGTTCCAGATCTCGATGTAACGGTCGCCGTCTTCTTCCGGCGAACCCGGTGGGCCGCCCCAGATGTCGGCGCCGTGATCGTAGAAAATCTCGGTGCAAGGACCGCACGGGCCGGTATCGCCCATGGTCCAGAAGTTGTCGGAGGCGTACGGCGCGCCCTTGTTGTCGCCGATGCGCACCATGCGTTCGGCCGGAACCCCGATGTCCTTGGTCCAGATGTCGTACGCCTCGTCATCGCTGGCGTAGACGGTGACCCAGAGCTTTTCCTTCGGCAGGTTCAGCCACTTGTCGGACGTCAGGAAGTTCCAGGCGTAGGTGATGGCATCACGCTTGAAATAATCGCCGAAGCTGAAGTTACCCAGCATTTCGAAGAAGGTGTGGTGACGGGCGGTATAACCGACGTTTTCCAGATCGTTGTGCTTGCCGCCGGCGCGCACGCATTTCTGGCTGCTGACCGCGCGGGTGTACGCGCGCTTTTCCTGGCCCAGGAAGCAGTCCTTGAACTGGTTCATCCCCGCGTTAGTGAACAGCAGGGTTGGGTCGTTGCCCGGAATCAAAGAGCTGGAGGCTACACGGGTGTGGCCTTGCTCTTCGAAGAAGCGAAGGAAGGCTTCACGGATTTCTGCGCTTTTCATTAGGTTCTTCCACGGAGGCTGCGGCCAAAGGCCTGTTCGAAACGTCAACAGACGAAGCGACGGCAAAGGGCCGCATTATATCGGCCCTGCGCGCGGGGTACAGCGTGTTTATACGATAGAAACGGTCAAATGGAGTGCTAACGCTATCACTTGCGCGAAAAGTCGACGAATGTCGCGACGACCTGCTCGATTTGCCCACGGCTGACGTCCATGTGCGTGACCATGCGCAGACGAGCGGCGGCACTGAGCTTGATCCCGCGTTCAGCGGAAAATGCCTTGATGGCCTCGGCCTGGTCGCCCATCTGCACGTAAACCATGTTGGTTTGCACCGGTTCGACTTCAAAACCCGCCGCCCGCAGGCCTTCGGCCAGGTATTGCGCGTTGGCGTGGTCATCGGCCAGGCGCTGAACGTTGTGATCCAGCGCGTACAGGCCTGCCGCCGCCAGAATCCCGGCCTGACGCATGCCGCCACCGACCATCTTGCGCAGGCGCCGGGCCTTGCCGATCAGCTCAGCCGAGCCGCACAGCACCGAACCCACCGGGGCGCCCAGCCCTTTGGACAGGCAGACCGAGACGGAATCGAAATACTGGGTGATTTCCCGGGCATCCACACCCAGCTTCACTGCCGCGTTGTACAAGCGTGCGCCGTCCAGGTGCAGTTGCAAACCGTGTTCGCGGGTAAAACTGCGCGCCCGGGCCAGGTACTCCAGCGGCAGGACTTTGCCTTGCATGGTGTTTTCCAGCGCCAGCAAGCGGGTGCGGGCGAAATGGAAGTCATCCGGCTTGATCGCCGCCGCGACCTGCGCCAGGTCCAGCGAACCGTCGGCCTGCACTTCCAGCGGTTGCGGCTGGATCGAACCGAGCACCGCCGCGCCGCCACCTTCGTACTTATAGGTGTGGGCCTGCTGGCCGACGATGTACTCGTCACCGCGTTCGCAGTGGGCCATCAAACCCAGCAGGTTGCTCATGGTGCCGGTGGGCACAAACAGCGCCGCGGCAAAACCCAGCCGTTCTGCCAATTCAGCTTCCAGACGATTGACCGTCGGATCTTCGCCATACACGTCATCGCCGGTGGCGGCCTTGGTCATTGCGTCGAGCATGCCGGCGCAAGGTTGGGTGACGGTGTCGCTGCGAAGATCGATAACGCTCATGAATCCGGCCTCGGTAAGCAGGGGAAATCCCTTTCAGGAGAGAATTACTGCGGGCATGGCGACGATTAATCAACCCTTGCGTAGGAAAAGGCCGATTAAACCAACGGAAAAGTCGATGACAATCATCCAAAAGGGGCCATGCGCATACCGCAAATATGTGATAAAAACGCTACGCCGCCAAACATTCCGGCGGCAAAAACGTTCTCAGGGCGGGGTGCAACTCCCCACCGGCGGTAATTGCGCGCAATGCGCATAGCCCGCGAGCGCTTGGTGACAGCACCGCTTCGGCAGTGCCCGGCAGCAAGGTCAGCAGACCCGGTGTGATCCCGGGGCCGACGGTCATAGTCCGGATGAAGAGAGAACGGGATTGACAGCAAAGGGCCGTCCGCCGGCATTCGTGCGAGCGAGCGTACCCTCAGATCCCCTTCGATTCATAACGCCCTGTTTTTCACACAAACAGGAGTCAGAACATGCAACCCACCGCAATCGACAGCAAAAGCAAACACCATCACGGCGAGCGCGTTGCGTTCATCCAGGCCTGCTGGCACAAGGAAATTGTCGACCAGAGCCGCAAAGGCTTCGTCGCCGAAATGATTGCCCAGGGTTATCAGGAATCCGACATCGATTTCTTCGAAGTCGGCGGTGCCTTTGAAATGCCTCTGCACGCCAAGTTGCTGGCCAAGACCGGCCGTTATGCCGGCATCGTCGCGGCAGCCCTGGTGGTGGACGGCGGGATCTACCGTCACGAGTTCGTCGCCCAGTCAGTGGTCAGCGGCCTGATGCAGGTTCAGCTGGAAACCGAAGTGCCGGTGTTCTCGGTGTCCCTGACCCCGCACCACTTCCATGCCGGCGAAGAACTGCATCACAAGTTCTTTTTCGATCACTTCGTGCATAAAGGCCAGGAAGCGGCGAAGACCTGTGCGGATACGTTGATGAAGATCCGTAGCCTGCGTCGCACCGAGCCGCGCGCGGTAGCCGTGTAATCACCAAACTCGTGATTTGGGTGAAATCTTTGGTTTCACCCAAATCAACTGTGGGAGCGAGCTTGCTCGCGATGGCGGTAGTTCAGTCAACATAGATATCGACTGGTCGTCCGCCATCGCGAGCAAGCTCGCTCCCACAGGGTTCTATGTCATGCCTGAGATTGGTTCAGGCCAGGTTTTCGTCGGTGGTCGGCACGACCAGGATGCCGGCACGCAACCCGTTCTTCACCTTGGGGTTCGGGAAGATGATCCGGGCGCCCTCCTCCTCGATGACCCAGCGGGTGTTGGCGATGTCTTCCGCCAGCAGATAACCCACTTCCAGCTCCGAAAAGTTCTCGATGTCCGCCGGCAGGTTCAGGCGGAAGCTGTCGCTGTGCTTGATGATTTCCCGTGCCACGCTGTACAGCTGCAAACCGTCCAGTGCCTTTTCAGTCACTTCCGGCTCGGTACCTTCGATGATCTGCTTGAGGCGCGCCTCCAGCAGCGAGACATTGACCCCGGCGTTCTGCCCGAATGGCCGCGCCTTGCCGAGCTCCAGGGTGAAAGCCTCGGCACCGAGCTTGTCGTAGGTGTAGGCGCTGAACACGATGGACGGCTTGTTCTGCAGCAACACCGCTTCCATGCCGGCGGCGCGCAGGCGTGCCAGTTCCTGACGCGAATGCTGGCGGTCTTCTTTCCAGGGGTACAGGGCGAACTGCTCGATTTTCGAGCCACGAATGGCCGTGTGCAGGTCGTAATGCAGGCGCTGACGACCAGGCAGGCTGAAGAAACTCGCCGCCAACCGCTCCAGCTCACAAGCACGCAAGGCTTCGGAGCCACTGCTTTGTTCATGACGGCCATTGAACAGCCGATTGACATCCTGCTCGACGAAACGCTCGCCCTTGCGAATCGCCTCGGGGTTGCCGAACAGGAACAGAATACGTGCCCGCGGCTTCAAGTCGCCGCGGGCAATTTCGTGCAACAGGCGATCGAGCAACTCGATCGGCGCTGTTTCATTGCCGTGGATCCCCGCCGACAGCAGCAGGTCCAGGCCATTGTCTCGCGCCTCGGGTGGCCGGACTTCCAGCGCACCTTCGCTCAACCAGCGCATGCGCACGCCTTCGACAGTCAGTTGAGTCTTCTCCGCCGGTTCGCGGCCGGCGAGGGTCAGTTCAAGCAGTTTGCCGAGGGCGAGCATAGAGCGGTTTCCTTAGTGATCGTGGTTGCAGTCCGGGCCGTGAACATGTTCCTCGTCGGTGAGGTCGGCAGGTTCCATCTCCAGTTGCAGACTTACCAGATTAGTCGCCAATGGGCGCAGCAGCAGGTTGGCGTATTCGGCATCGCCTTCTTCGACGTCCACGCCGATCAGCAACTGGCCGCGGCCGTCCTGCTGGATCCACAGCTCTTTGCCTTGCCACATGACCGCGACGCGGGTGCAGGAAGTCTCCAGTTGCGTGCCGTCGGTGTCTTCAAGGATCAGCTGCAGGGTATCGCTCATGTCTTTACGCTCTCGTTTGAGATGAAGCAGCGCACTGCCATGGGGGACAGCGCGCCGTCGATCAATTGATCTGGAATGGATAAACCGCGCCCAGTTTAAGGATTTGCGTCAGTTCATCCAGTGCCGTCCGGCACTCAAGCAGCAATTGCGGGTCCGCCAGATCGTTTTCGGTCATGCGGTCGCGGTAGTGCTTCTCGACCCATTCGGTCAGTGTGCCGTACAACGGCGCCGTCATGATAACCCCTTGATTGACCGCCGCCAGCTCGGTTTCGTTGAGTGCGACGCGCAACCGCAGGCAAGCCGGACCACCGCCGTTCTGCATGCTCTGCTTGAGATCGAAGACTTTCACTTCGCGGATCAGGCCGCCAGAGCTGGTCAAACCCTGCAAGTATTGCCAGACACGCTCGTTGCCACGGCATTCTTCCGGCACGATCAACAGCATGGAGCCGTCAGGACGCGTCAGCAGTTGGCTATTGAACAGGTAGGAACGAACCGCGTCTTCCACACTGACCGCGGAACGCGGAACACAGACTGACTGAAATTTCCCACCGACTTTGGCGAGTTTGCTCTGCAATTCAGCGAGCATTTTCTCGGTCTCGAGGAACGCGTCCTCGTGATAGAACAGCACTTCGCCGTTACCGACTGCGATCACGTCGTTGTGGAACACGCCCTGGTCGATCACCGACGGGTTCTGCTGGGCGTAGACCACGCCGTCATCGCTCAAGCCGTGCAAACGGGCAACGGCCTGGGACGCTTCGAGGGTCTGGCGCGCCGGGTACTTCTGCGGTGCCGGGTAGCGGGTGTCGAAAGCGCTACGGCCGAACACGAAGAACTCGACACCGGCTTCGCCGTATTCACGGCAGAAACGCGTGTGGTTGGCCGCGCCTTCGTCACCGAATTGCGCTACGGCCGGCAAGGCGGCGTGGTGGGCGAAGTGTTTCTGGTCAGCGAACATCGCCCCCAGCACGCGGCTGGTGGTCGGGTGTTCGATGCTGCGGTGGTATTTGCAGTTGAGGTTGGCGGCGGTGAAATGCACGCGACCGTCAGCGGTGTCGGCACTCGGGCTGACCGTGGCGGCGTTGGCCACCCACATGCTCGAGGCCGAGCAACTGGCCACCAGCAGCGGCATCGCCTCTTTGGCGGCACGCTCGATCACCTGCGCGTCGGTGCCGCCAAAGCCCAGGCGACGCAGTGCGGCCACATCCGGGCGCTCTTGCGGTGCCAGTACGCCTTGCTGGAAACCCATTTCCATCAGCGCTTTCATTTTTGCCAGGCCTTGCAGCGCCGCTTCCTTGGGGTTGGAAGACTGCTGGCTGTTGCTCTGGGACGCGACGTTGCCGTAGGACAGACCGCCGTAGTTATGGGTCGGCCCCACTAGACCGTCAAAATTGACTTCATAGGATTTCATCGGCGAGGCTCCACGAGAATCTGTTGTTATAGGCTTCTAGTAACAATTGAGTAAGACCGAGTCGCGGCCTTCGCGGGCAAGCCCGCTCCTACAGGGTTTGTGTCGTACACCAAATGTGTATCCACCATCGAACCTGTGGGAGCGGGCTTGCCCGCGATTGGGCGTTACGCCATTTTCACGCCAGGCGTCAGGGCCGCAGGCATGGTCAGGCTCGGCGTTTCCAGCGAGGCCACCGGGTACGCGCAGTAATCCGCCGCGTAATAGGCGCTGGCGCGATGGTTGCCCGAGGCACCGACGCCGCCGAACGGCGCGCTGCTCGCGGCACCGGTCAGTTGCTTGTTCCAGTTGACGATACCGGCACGGCTTTCCAGCCAGAATTGCTGGTAACGCGCTTCGGAATCCGACAGCAGACCGGCGGCCAGACCGTAGGCGGTGTCGTTGGCTTCAGCGATCGCCGCTGCAAAATCAGCGTAGCGGATCACTTGCAGCAACGGGCCGAACAGCTCTTCGTCAGGACGATCGGCGACAGCGGTCACATCCAGAATGCCCGGGGTCAGCAAGGCCGATCGGGCCTGAGGCTGAGTCATTTCCAGCAGGGCCACTGCGCCGTTGGCCAGCAGATGTTCTTGCGCATCCATCAACGCTTTTGCAGCGCCAAGGGAAACCACCGAGCCCATGAACGGCGCCGGTTGCTGATCGAAGGCACCGACTGAAAGAGTCGAGCTGACCGCCACCAGGCGCGCCAGCAGCGAGTCGCCCCACGCGCCTTGTGGCACCAGCAAACGGCGGGCACAGGTGCAGCGCTGGCCGGCGGAGATGAACGCCGACTGAATAATGGTGTACACCGCGGCATCGAGATCGGCGACCTGATCGACCACCAGCGGGTTGTTACCGCCCATTTCCAGCGCCAGGATCTTGTCCGGACGACCGGCGAATTGCTGGTGCAGGTGATTGCCGGTGCGGCTGGAACCGGTGAAGAACAGGCCATCGATGCCCGGGTTCGCCGCCAGGGCGATGCCGGTTTCACGAGCGCCTTGCAGCAAATTCAATACGCCGGCCGGCAGACCGGCCTCGATCCAGCACTTGACCGTCAACTCGGCGACTTTCGGTGTCAGCTCGCTAGGTTTGAACAGCACGCTGTTACCGGCCAGCAGTGCCGGCACGATATGGCCGTTCGGCAGGTGCCCCGGGAAGTTGTAAGGACCGAACACCGCCACCACACCGTGGGGTTTGTGGCGCAGCACCGCGGTGGCGTCGCCCAGCGGGCCGCTCTTCTCGCCGGTACGTTCGCGGTAGCTCTGCACCGAGATGGCAATCTTGTTGACCATGCTGGTGACTTCGGTCGCCGCTTCCCACAGGGGTTTGCCGGTTTCTTCGCCGATGGTATGGGCCAGTTCGTCAGCATGATTCTTCAGCGCGGCGGCAAAGGCTTCCAGCACCGAAATACGTTCGTCCAGGGTACGCCGCGCCCAGCCCGGGAACGCCTGACGCGCCGCTTGCACAGCCGACTCGACCTGAGCGGCGGTGGCACCGCCGCCGGACCACAGCACCTGCTGGGTCACCGGGTTCAGCGACTCGAAGGCTTCGCCCTCACCTGCCAGCCATTCACCTGCGATGTAAAGCGACTTCATTATTTCGACTCCCGAGCTGCGGACAACGCCACGGCGCGCACTTGATCGCCAGCGTTGAGTTGAAGACGTTTGGCGGTCTGCGAATCGACCACCAGGGTGCCAGCGGCCAGACGTGCCGGCGCAGCGGTGATGCGGCAGTCTTCGCGCTTGCGGTTGTGAATGATGAATGGCGTGGCGTCGTCACCCGGCGTGCCGACGGCCAGCACCAGTGCCTGGCTGTCACGCACCGCGCGGATCTTGCCGGTCTCGCACTCGATGGCAGGACCTGCGTCGAAAATGTCGACGTAGCCCTGGTAGCTGAAACCTTCGCTCTTGAGCATGGCCAGCGCCGGCTCGGTGTCCGGGTGCACCTGACCGATGACGCTGCGCGCCTCCGGCGACAGGAAGCAGGTGTACAGCGGGAATTTCGGCATCAGTTCGGCGATGAACGCCTTGTTGCCCACGCCGGTCAGGTAGTCGGCCTGGCTGAACTCCATCTTGAAGAAGTGTCGGCCCAGGCTTTCCCAGAACGGCGAACGCCCGGCTTCGTCGGAAACACCGCGCATTTCGGCAATGATCTTGTTGCCGAACAGTTGCGGGAACTCGGCGATGAACAGCATCCGCGCCTTGGACAGCATGCGACCGTTGAGGCCGCTGCGGTAATCGGCGTGCAGGAACAGCGAGCACAGCTCGGAGTTGCCGGTCAGGTCGTTGGCCAGGAACAGCGTCGGGATTTCGCGATAGATGTTCAGCTCCTGGGACGCGCTGACCGTCAGACCGACCCGGAAGTTGTACCAGGGCTCACGCAGGCCGACGGCGCCGGCGATGGCGGAAATGCCCACCACGCGACCGTCATCATCTTCGAGCACGAACAGATAGTCCGCATCGCCCCGCCCGGCTTCGCCGCGAAAGGTCTTCTCGGCCCAGCCGACCCGATGGGCCAGCCGCTCTTCGTTGGCCGGCAAGGTGGTCAGGCCGGTGCCGGTGCTGCGGGCCAGGTCGATCAGAGCGGGTAAATCGCTGCTGCGTACGGGACGAACGATCATGCTATCTCCTCAAACGGGCCGCTTGCGCCACCCGTGAAACTTCGCTGCTTTCCAGGCAATGCCTTAGGGATTAAAGCAGGCGTTAAACCGCCACCAGGCGCACGCTGGCACCCTCGCCGACGCCCAGGGCTTCGGCCGCTTCCAGGTCCAGGGTCACCGGTTTACCCGGCGCGTAGTCAAGCTCGAGCATGACCGCGCGGTAGTCCTGCAACTGGGCATTGGCCACCAGATACTGGCGACCGACGCCTTTGACCGGCTCGCCGATCTTCACCGGCACCACACGGCTCTGGGCGATCGAACGGATCCCCGAGACACGGGCATGCAGCGTCGGGCCGCCGTCGAAGATATCGATGTAGTGATCGGTCTCGAAGCCTTCGCGCATCAGGATGTCGAAGGTGATCTGCGCCCGCGGATGTACCTGGCCCATGGCTTCTTGCGCGGAGTCCGGCAGCAGGGGCACGTAGATCGGGTAATGCGGCATCAGTTCGGCGAGGAACGTCCGGCTCTTGAGGCCGCACAGACGCTCGGCTTCAGCGTAGTTGAGGTCGAAAAAGTTGCGACCGATGGCGTCCCAGAATGGCGAGTCGCCGTTTTCATCGCTGTAACCGACGATCTCGGTCACCACCGAATCGGCAAAACGCTCCGGGTGGCTGGCGACGAACAGCAGACGGCCACGGGAATTGAGCTCCGCCCAGGGCGAACCCACCAGCTCCGGCTTCACGTAGAAACTGGTCAGCAAACTGTTGCCGGTCAGGTCGTGGCACTGCGAGAGCACGTGGATCTTGTTGTGAATCTTCAGCTCGCGGGAAGCGTGCACGAAGGTTTCGTTGCGAAAGCTGTAGAACGGCTCGGAGTAACCGGCCGACGCCACGATGGCCGAGCAACCGACCAGCTTGCCGGTAGTGGTGTCTTCGAGGACGAAGAAATAGCTTTCCTCACCGTTGAAGCTCACTTCGGCGGCGAACGAGGCTTCGCTTGCCGCGATCTTGTCGCTCAGGCGTTCAACGTCATCCGGCAAGGAAGTGACACCAATCGGGCTGTCCGCAGCCAGACGCTGTACCTCGCCCAGATCAGCCATTTGCGCGGGGCGCATCACCAGCATGGTGTCACTCCTTAATCAAGAAACAGGTCGACCCGAATGGCCGACAGGAAAAAAAATACCGGGATTGCAAGGCATCCTGCCCCTGTAGGAGCTGGCTTGCCAGCGAAGGCGGCCGGTTGATCGCCGCAAGGCTTTCGGGCCTCTTCGCTGGCAAGCCAGCTCCTACAATGGGTTAACACTTCAAGCGGGGCCGGCATAAAAAATTCGGTTCGACGCCTGAAAGGTCAGGCGTCGAAGGGTCTATCAGGCTTGCGTCAGTTTTGCTGCAGCACGCTCGAAGCGGTCCAGGCCGGCATCGATATCGGCGTCTTCCACCACCAGGCTCGGGGCGAAACGCACCACGTCCGGGCCGGCTTGCAGAACCATCAGGCCTTCTTGCTCAGCGGCGTTGAAAATGTCCTTGGCCTTGCCTTTCCAGGCATCGCTCAGCACACAACCGATCAACAGGCCCATGCCGCGGACCTTGGTGAACAGCCCGTATTTCTCGCCGATCTGCTCGAGGCGCGCCTTGAATTTGTCGTGCTTGGCGTTGACGCCGGCCAGCACTTCAGGGGTGTTGATCACGTCGATCACGGCTTCCGCGACAGCGCACGCCAGCGGGTTGCCGCCGTAAGTGGTGCCGTGGGTGCCGACGACCAGGTGCTTGGCCAGGTCTTCGGTGGTCAGCATCGCCGCGATCGGGAAACCACCGCCCAGGCTCTTGGCGCTGGTCAGGATGTCCGGGATCACGCCGTAATGCTGGTAGGCGAACAGATGGCCGGTACGGCCCATGCCGGTTTGCACTTCGTCGAAAATCAGCAGCGCGTTGTGCGCGGTGCAGAGCTCGCGAGCACCTTGCAGGTATTCCAGTTCAGCCGGGATCACACCGCTTTCGCCCTGGATCGGCTCCAGCACCACGGCGCAAGTCTTGTCGGAAATGGCGGCTTTGAGCGCAGCCAGATCGTTGTACGGCACGTGGGTGATGCCGGTGATTTTCGGGCCGAAACCGTCGGAGTACTTCGACTGGCCACCGACGTTCACGGTGAACAGGGTGCGGCCGTGGAAGCTGTTGAGCGCGGCGATGATTTCGTACTTCTCGCTACCGAAACGGTCGAAGCCGACGCGACGGGCCAGCTTGAAAGCGGCCTCGTTGGCTTCGGCGCCGGAGTTGCAGAAGAAGGCGCGGTCGGCAAACGTGGCGTCGACCAGCTTATGGGCCAGGCGCAGGGCCGGCTCATTGGTGAACACGTTGGACACGTGCCACAGTTTGTTCGCCTGCTCGGTCAAGGCACCGACCAGCGCCGGATGCGCGTGGCCCAATACGTTAACGGCGATCCCGCCGGCGAAGTCGATCAGCTCGCGACCGGACTGGTCCCAGACGCGGGAACCGGCGCCACGCACAGGAATGAATGCGGCAGGCGCATAGTTGGGAACCATTACCTGATCGAAATCGGCGCGTTTTACCGCAGCGTGCTCAACGGACATCGGAGTCTCCTGAAAAGGAACACTCGCCTGAAACTGGCGAGCGATGAGGGGATTGTAAGGACAGTTTTCAGCCCGGCCTTGCCGCCAAGCGACAACTTCTTATAGCGCCAACCCCGGATTTTCCCGGGTTTACGGCAATGCGACATATAGGGTCGCAAAGGCGCAGTTTAAACTGCCCGGCGGGGTTAGAGGCAGGGTTGTCGGGATTTGATTTCGAGTACTCGCTCACCCCCTAAATATGTACCGCATCCTGATCGTGACTTGCTGATTTCCTTGGCACTCTCTAAACGCTCAAGGACAAGCACAATGCAAACGCCTGAAGGACAACTACCAACAGTCACCACCAACCCGACGCATTCGGAACACCCCGCTACCCACTACCAATACCTCAAGAACGCAGCTCCCGAATGGCTTGGCAAGGCATCGCCTGCCAGGCGCCAGGCGCTCAAGAGCACTCAGCCACGGCTCCTTGACCGACTCAAGGCAGCGTCGAACGGGCAGCATGCAGAACTGAAGGCTCTCAACGCCGCACACTGGACTGCGCAAAATGATGTCGATCAGGCGCTGGCACGCCTGCAAGACGCGAGCAGATTTGCCGAGCCTTTGCTCGCAAATGCCCTGAAAGCCCGGTTCGGACTGGAACTGGACGTCAGAAAAACCTTCTTGCGCCTGTACATACCCGCGACGATCCCCTGGTTCCCGATCAAGTCCGGAGCCGCACGCACCTGGACGGTTTCGCTGCTGGACGCGGCTTTGCACAACTTCGAAGACAAGGAAACCGAAGACGGCGCCTACGAACCTGACTCGACCTTCATTACCGAACCCTCCCCGTCCGGGCAATTCGACACCCTGCCATCCATCAAACGCACTATCACCATCCCGGCGTTTACCAAGCTGTGCCGGGAGCTGGATATTGGCGGCCAGTACAAAACCTACCTCGAAGAGAACCTGGGCGTGTCCAACCCGGTCGTCGCGGCCGTACTGAGACCCAAGATCGACGAGAGCCAGAAAGCCGCGCTCAAAGCCGCGCTGCAATTTGCACGGATGAATGGAGATATCCAGGAGGACTATTTTCGCCTGATTCAGGGCCTGCTCGATGGCCTGCTGGGCATGAGACTGGATGGTGAAGCCTTGCGGTGTCACGACTTGACGATGATGTCCGCCAAACTGACCGGCATCGTTCTGTTTGCCCCGAACCTGGAACGCCCTCGCGTACCCGTACGGGTCGTGGCCTACATCCCCGATGACCCCGAGCACCCGATCAAGGAATACCGATCGAGCGGCGAATTCATGCAAAAAATGACTCGGCAATTGCGCGACGCCGAGTATCAGAATTTTTTCAGCCGGTTCGTTTCCCACGAAGACCGAGGATATTTCTTTGGCAACCTCGCTAATCGCCTCACGAGCGTGACATGGCATCAACACGAAAAGGGTGACCCGCGGCCTTCATGGCGCGAAACGCCGCTTGATCGACCCGATCTGCAATTCGCGGTGACGCCGATCGACCGCGACCTGTGGACCCATCTTTATCAGGAAAAACTGAACAAGATCCTCAACGACGCACGGGGCATTGCTGTCTCAACCGCAGCAGCCGACCAGAAAGCTCGCTGGGAACTGTGGGACTCCTTCGTAAACATCACGTCAACGATTCTTGAGATTGCGGCGTTCGTCGCCCTGCCATTCGTGCCATTTCTGGGGGAGATGATGCTGGCCTACATGGCCTGGCAACTGCTCGATGAAACGTTCGAAGGCATCATCGATTGGGCGCAAGACCTGACCAGCGAAGCGTTCGAGCACCTCATGGGAGTAGTCGAAGCACTGGTTCAGCTGGGAGCCTTTGCAGCCGGTGGCACCCTCTACGCCGGTGAGTTTCGTCGAGCGCTGCCCAGTGAGATCGTGAAATTCATCGATCAATTCAAACCTGTTCAGGCCTCCAACGGTAAAACCCTGTACTGGAAACCCGACCTGACAGCCTATGAGCAGAAAATCACACTACCAAAAGGCTCGAAGCCTAACCATCTGGGCATACATGAGCACCAAGGCAAGCGCATCGTACCGATCGAGGGTAAACACTACGCAGTGCAGAAAGCCCCCGTCACAGACGCCTATTACCTTCAACATCCCGACAGGCCCGATGCTTATAGATCCCCGCTGAATCACAATGGCTCAGGTGCCTGGAAAACCGAACTCGATCGCCCCCTGCACTGGGACAAAACCAGGTTAGTGCGCCGCCTCGGGCACAGGGTGGATGCATTCAGTGATCTTGAACTCGATCAGATACTGAGCGTCAGCGACGTTCATGAAAACGTTCTACGCAAGATGCATGTCCAAAACGAACCCGCACCGCCACTCCTGGCGGATACCCTCGAACGATTCCGAATCGAAAAGGACATTCAGAGCCTTATCGATCAGCTAAAGAGCGACGATCCCGAGGTGTATCGCAAAGCCGACCCTCAATCCCAACTGCAACTGCTGACGAGCTACGGTCTGTGGCCAAAAACCAAAGCACTGCGCTTTCTGAACGCCGAAGGGAAGACTGTCTGGGAGTTCTCCGAAAAAGCGCACCTGCCCGTCGTACAGATGCACGAGGCACAATTGAACAATGGCGACCTTCTTAAAACCGTACTGGAAACCCTTGATCAAGATGAGATCAAGACGATATTCGGTGAAGGCTTCGGCGATCCATCGATCAATATCGACACTCGCGCCAACGACCTGAGAAAGAAGCTCGCACAAACCGCCGAAGATAATCGCGCCTCGCTTTTCGAGTCGCGCTACAGAGGGGCGGAGCTTACCCAGGATCCCCACATCCAAAAGCTCATGGCGGCCGAGAAGGGGTTGCCCAGCAGCGTCGCCCGGCAATTGCTCAGTCAAGCCAGCGGCAATGAGCTTCGAGAGATCGACAATGGGCTTGTGCCAACGCGCCTGAAGGAGCTCGCACACCAGGCCAGCCAAGAGGTACGAGTCACACGGGCGTATGAAGGGCTTTATCTGGACTCCTCAGACACCATGGACACCGACAGACTGGCACTGCATTCACTCGAAAAATTGCCCGGCTGGTCAACGGATGTGCGAATGGAGGTTCATGACCGCACCTTTGGCGGCCCGATGCTCGACAGCATCGGTAATCCACAGGCTCCAATCCGCAGAGTGCTGACCCTGAACACCGATGGCCAATACCAACCCTATGACGACGAGGGCCTGCAGTTATACGGCGTTACCGATCTCTATACCGCCATTCTGCAAGCCTTGCCGGACACCCAACGAAACATGCTGGATATTCATATCGGCCAAAAAGGCAAACTGAGACAGGCAGTCCGCGATAAGCCCCTGGAGCGAAACGAGCTTCGAACAGCGCTTTCACTGCAGCCTATCCAGGAACCGGTCGTCGAAACCCTGCGCCTGTTGGGCAGCAACGGTTATCCCCGCGTTGATGGTGAAGCTCCACGCACACTGCAAGAGAGAGCACGAGAGGTCTATCCGAGGCTTTCAGCTGACGAGATCCAGGCCCTGATTCAAAGACTGCAGAGTCATCCCGAAGGCCCGCGCGCGGAACTTTCCCGCCTGCGCAACGAATACTCTCAGCTGGAGAATGATCTTCATATCTGGGCCAATAACCCCCCACGCGTTCACCCTGAAACCCATGCAGTTCTCAGCCCGCAGGAAAAGACCGCTGAGATACAAAACCGTAGATTGTTCCGGGAGGAAATACTGCGCTGCTGGCGCAAGGAAACCGACTTATTTGATGCACTACAAGGAGCAGAATACGGCTACACGCTTAAATTTTCCGAACCGATACTCGGTGAATTCCCCGCCCTGAGCGCTGACTTCAGCCATATCTCCATGCTGTCCCTCGAAGGCAGCAACGCGGCGCGCGCGACCGACCCTTTCCTTGAGCGCTTCCCGGGATTACGTCGCCTGGAAATGCGCAATTTCGTCCTGAGAAGCGTGCCCCAGGCGATCAGCTCAATGCCGGTACTTGATGAGCTGGTATTGAGTGATTGCGGCATTGCCCTCACCCCCGACAGTCAAGCAACACTTTCATCGCTGCACAGGCTTTCAATACTGGATCTGTACAACAATCCACTAGGCCAGGCACCCAATATAGAAGCAATGCCCGAGCTGACTTATATAGACCTTTCCAATACCGGAATTTCCAGCGTTCCCGCTGGCCTGACGAATCATCCGCGACTCAGGACAGCCATCTTCAACGATAATCAGATAAGCGAACTGCCCGCCTCTGTCTTTGATCTTCCGGCCAACATCGGCGATGGGTTCGACTTCGGAAAAAACCCACTGTCCTCGACCACCCGAGAACGGATAAAAACTTACTACGGTCAAACCGGACTGGACCTTGGGGTATTTGCCGAACAGGCCGATATCGATCGGACAAGAGCCCTGTATCCAAGCCTGGATAATGAAGAAGCGAGTGATTTCATCTATCGCCTGCCTGGAACGCTGGTTGAAGGCCGACTTGAACTGACGCGCAAGGAAGCCGAGCTCACCGACCTGGTCAGCGACCTCACCGTATGGGCTACCGACGTTCCCGACGTCCACCCCACCACAGGCGCCCCACTCAATGCCAACGAGATGTTCGCCGAGCACGTCAAAAGAGAGGAGTTCAAGCAAAACCTGGAACGGTGCTGGCGCCAGATACCGACACCAAGTGTCGTGGTGAGCGAGTATGGGTTCGAGTCAAATCTGGCAATCATGGGAGACCTGCCGGTACTGACGGCCGACTTCAGCCATGTGCCCGAACTGCACCTGACGAGCGCTGGGAACATCGCCCCAAGAGCCAGCCAGTTTCTGGAATACTTTCCGAACCTGGAAGGCCTTAGCGTGCAGGGCTATCAGCTGGACAACATCCCCCAGGCCGTATTCCGGATGGGGAGGTTGACCGCGTTAAGCCTGCCTGAGTGCCGTATCACCCTGACTCAGGAAACCCTGAACGCACTGGCAGGCATGGAGCGCCTTGACTACCTGAATCTCAGGGGCAATCCGTTAGGTCTCACGCCCGACCTTAGCAACATGACGGATATATCCTCATTGAACCTGAGTCATACAGGCATCACTGAGATTCCAAGGGGGTTGCTCACGATTGAAAGCTGGACGGACGTCGACCTGTCCCACAACGCCATTACCGAGATGCCCGCCGAGATTATGGAGGTCGATGTCGGTATCAGCGCCAGCTTCAACTTCAGCGACAATCCATTCACAGAAGAAAGTCTGCAACGCATCACCGCTCATTTCCGCGAAACGGGTAGCGATCTTGGTATTGACGAGATAGCCGACAGGCCGGCCCCGGAGATTGAACCGCCAGATACCGACCCTGAAGACTAAGCGCAAGGCATAGGGTTAGAGCCATGGGGAACCACAACTCTCCCATGGCTCCCCTCACCTGCCCCGTGAAACCTAACCGCGCTCTGAAGGCACCGACGACAATTCGAACGGGCTGCTGCTGCGTCGCTGGTTGCGATCTTCCCGCGGCGTGGCGCCGAAGAAGTTGCGATAGGCGCTGGAGAAATGCGGCCCCGAGGAGAAACCGCAGGACAGGCCGATCTGGATGATCGACTTGCTGGTTTGCATCAACATCTGCCGGGCCTTGTTCAGGCGCAGTTCCAGGTAGTACTGGCTCGGCACACGGTTGAGGTATTGTTTGAAGATGCGCTCCAGCTGCCGACGGGACACGCACACGTGCTGGGCGATTTCGTCGGTGGTCAGCGGTTCTTCGATGTTGGCTTCCATGAGCAACACGGCTTGCGTGAGCTTCGGATGGCTGGAACCGAGGCGGTTCTGCAATGGAATACGCTGGCGTTCGCCGCCCTCGCGGATGCGCTCGACCACCAGCTCTTCGGATACCGCACCGGCCAGTTCCGCACCGTGGTCACGGGCCAGCACTGCCAGCAACAAATCGAGCACCGACAGGCCGCCGCACGCGGTCAGGCGATCGCGATCCCAGTCGAACAGGTGACTGGTGGCGATGACTTTCGGGAAGCGCTCGGCGAAATCGTCCTGCCAGCGCCAATGCACGGCCGCGCGATAACCGTCGAGCAAGCCCAGTTGCGCCAACGGATAAACACCGGCCGACAGACCGCCGATCACACAGCCGGCACGCACCAGTTGTTTAAGCGCACTGCTGAGCGCCGGCGCCAGTGCGGTCGGTGGCTCGTCAGCGAGCAGGAACAGCTTCTGGAAGTTTTCGAGCTTGCCGGTCCACGCTTCACCCGGCAACTGCCATTCGCCTTCGGTCGGCGGTTCGGCCTGCAGGAATGACAGTTCGTAGACCACGTCCGGATGCACACGCTGGGCAACACGCAAGGCCTCCTCAGCCAGCGTAAGCGTCAGTGCTTTAGTGCTGGGCCAAATCAGGAAACCAATTCGATGGGCAGTCATGGGCGAGCGATCCGAAGCGAAGAACAGTGATGAAGGCATGGGCCAATGCTAGCCCGTAAACGAACGCAAATCTTAAAACCAGCCCCAATCCCTTGTAGGAGCTGGCTTGCCAGCGAATGCGGTGTGTCTGTGCCAGAGAAGCAATCTGGCCCTGCGCGTTCGCTGGCAAGCCAGCTCCTACAAGTGATCGGGGCCAGCCTCAAGGCTGCGAAGCATGCACTATCCCTGTGCACAACGGCAGTCCTGATTACTTCAAGCTGCCGGACAGGAATTGCTGCAGACGCTCCGATTGCGGGTTCACCAGTACTTCGCGCGGGTTGCCGCTTTCTTCGACCACACCTTTGTGCAGGAACACCAACTGGTTCGACACTTCACGGGCAAAGCCCATTTCGTGGGTCACCACGACCATGGTCCGGCCTTCCTGGGCTAGGGCCTGCATGACCTTCAACACGTCGCCAACCAGCTCCGGGTCCAGAGCCGAGGTCGGTTCGTCGAACAGCATCACTTCCGGTTCCATTGCCAGCGCACGGGCAATCGCCACGCGCTGCTGCTCGCCGCCAGACATGTGGCCAGGGTAAGCATCTTTACGATGAGCCACGCCCACCTTGTTCAGGTAGTGTTCGGCTTTCTCGCGTGCTTGTGCCTTGGATACGCCCAGCACATGCACCGGTGCTTCCATGATGTTTTCCAGCGCGGTCATGTGCGACCACAGGTTGAAATGCTGGAACACCATCGACAGGCGCGAACGCATGCGTTGCAGCTGTTTCGGATCGGCCGCCTTCAGCGCGCCCTCCTTGTTCGCCACCAGCTTCAACTCTTCGTTGTTGAGCAGGATCTTGCCCGCGTGCGGCTGCTCCAGCAGGTTGATGCAGCGAAGGAACGTACTTTTGCCGGAGCCACTGGAGCCGATGATGCTGATCACATCGCCGGCTGCCGCTTTCAGGGACACGCCCTTGAGCACTTCGTGACTGCCATAGCGTTTATGCAGGTCTTGGACTTCAAGTTTGTACATGCTGTCGGTTCTCACAAAAACAGTCAGTCAGTGGTATCAGTGCTTGCGCGGGGCCAGGTAGCCCAGCCAGCGGCGCTCGGCCATCTTGAACAGCTTCACCAGGATGAAGGTCAGGCACAGGTAGAACACGCCGGCGGTGATATACGCCTCGAACGGCAGGTAGAACTGCGCGTTGACCGTGCGCGCGGCACCGGTGATGTCGATCAGGGTCACGATGGATGCCAGACTGGTAGTCTGCAGCATCATGATCACTTCGTTGCTGTACTGCGGCAGCGCCCGGCGCAGGGCCGACGGCAGCAGAATGCGCTTGTACATCTTGAACCGCGACATGCCCATGGCCTTGGCCGCTTCGATCTCGCCGTTCGGCGTGGCGCGCAGGCTGCCGGCGATGATTTCGGCGGTGTAGGCGCTGGTGTTGATCGCGAACGCCAGGCACGCACAGAACGTTGCGCTGGACAGCCACGGCCAGAGGAAGCTTTCACGCACCGCTTCGAACTGCGCCAGACCGTAGTAGATCAAAAACAGCTGCACCAGCATCGGCGTGCCGCGGATCACGTAGGTGTAGAGCCAGGCCGACATGTTGACGGCAGCGTTCTTCGAGACGCGCATCAAGCCCAGCGGCAAGGCGCACAGCAGACCGAAGAACAGCGACAGCGCGAGCAGTTTGAGGGTGGTCACCAGGCCGCCGAAGTACAGCGGCAAGGCCTGCCAAATGACGTTGTAGTCGAAGATCATAGATCAGCCGCCCTTACGCCTACCGAGTAGCGCTTCTCAAGGTGACGCAATGCCAGCAACGACACACTGGTGATCACCAGGTACATCGCGGCCACTGCGAGGAAGAAGGTAAAAGGCTCGCGGGTGGCATCGGCCGCCTGCTTGGCCTTGAACATCATGTCTTGCAGCCCCACCACCGAAATCAGCGCGGTGGCCTTGGTCAATACCAGCCAGTTGTTGGTGAAACCGGGAATCGCCAGACGAATCATCTGCGGCACCAACACCCGGAAGAACACCTGGAAACTGCTCATGCCGTAAGCCATGCCGGCTTCGGCCTGACCCTTGGGTATCGCCATGAAGGCGCCACGGAAGGTTTCCGACAGGTACGCACCGAAAATGAAACCCAGGGTGCCGATACCGGCGGCCAACGGGTTCAGGTCGATGTACTCGTCAAAGCCGAGCAGCGGTGCGACGCGGTTGAGCAGGTCCTGGCCGCCGTAGAAAATCAGCAGGATCAGCACCAGGTCGGGAATACCACGGATCACCGTGGAATACAGGTCGCCCAGCCAGGCCAGCCAGCGTACCGGCGACAAGCGCAGTGCCACGCCGATCAGGCCCAGAACGATGGCCATGGCCATGGACGACAAGGCGAGCTGAAGCGTCAGCCAAGCGCCATCGAGGATGACAGCCCCGTAGCCTTTCAACATGATTCAGGTCCTCGAAAGTTGGGATGAAAAAATGGCGCAAACCTCAGAGATCCTGTTGCTTGCGCCATTTCGGACTTGTCGCAGGGACGTATTACTTGCCGTAGATATCGAAGGCGAAGTATTTGTCCTGGATTTGCTTGTACTTGCCGTTCTCGCGAATGGCCAGGATGGCTGCGTTGAGCTTGTCCAGCTCAGCCTTGTCGCCCTTGCGCACCGCAATGCCTACGCCGTCGCCGAAGTACTTGACGTCGGTGAATGCAGGGCCGACGAAGGCGAAACCTTTACCGGCGTCGGTTTTCAGGAAACCGTCATCCAGCAAGGTCGCGTCTGCCACGGTGCCGTCGAGGCGGCCGGCGGCCACGTCGAGGTAAATTTCGTTCTGCGAACCGTATGGCTTGATCTCGGCACCCAGCGGAGCCAGGACTTCGCGGGCGAAACGCTCGTGGATCGAACCACGCTGCACGCCGATGTTCTTGCCCTTGAGCTCGGTCAGGCCTTCGCTGACCTGAGTACCGGCCTTCATGACCAGACGAGCCGGGGTGTTGTAGTACTTGTTGGTGAAGTCCACGGACTTCTTGCGATCTTCAGTGATCGACATGGACGACAGGATCGCGTCGATCTTGCGCACTTTCAGTGCCGGGATCAGGCCGTCGAACTCTTGCTCGACCCACACGCACTTGGCCTTCATCTCTTCGCACAATGCGTTGCCGATGTCGTAGTCGAAACCAACGATGCTGCCGTCCGGCGCTTTCGACGCGAACGGAGGGTAAGCCGCTTCGATACCGATTTTCAGAGGTTTTTCATCGGCGAAGGTTGGCAGGGAAAGCACGGACGACAGTGCCAGGGCGCCAAGCAGCACGAGTTTCTTCATCTTGGGACTCCATCGGTAAAGGGCAAAAACGGCAGAGTGAGCGACAGCCCAATATGCGAGTGAGTGGAACCGGAAAGCAGTGCTGCGTCCTACATTGCGCGTGCGAAATTTCAACACGAGCAACGACGAGCGAGTGATCGGCATTCTAACGACAGGCCCGAGGCCGATATTTCTTCAATGCGACAACTAATTACAGAAGCACTGAGAAAGCCGTTTTAGCGCGTTGACAGCCCTGCAAAATCATGCAAGAGCAAAAGACATTGAACCGATCTATGTTGCAAATTGCGGGCCTATTATTGGCAAACCCTTGTAATCCGGCAAGCGCAGTGTAGAAGCTTATTTTTTTGAGGTGCATTTCAGGCCCGGATTTGAGCCTCGGCGTTTCCCAATGCCCCGTATTGGCGCGATGCGGTTACACATTCAGTAACCTGAAAGATCGGGGGTAACAGTAGGAAGATGCCGACAGAGGAACCCGATATTTATTGGTAGATGCTGCTGCAGCGCCTGACAGATCGCCTTCGCGGGCAAGCCTGCTCCTACAGGGATTTGTGGTGTACACGCGATCCAGGTCACACCACAAAGCCCCTGCAGGAGCTTGCCCGCGAAGAGGCCAGCCCAGCCAACACAAAAACCCCAGGCACAAAAAAGCCCCGCCAGGCTCAACACCTGACGGGGCTTTCAGCGACTCAGAACCACCGCTTACGCGACATTCATCGTCCGGTGCGTATCAATCAAATGCTGCACCACGCTCGGATCAGCCAGGGTGGAAATGTCACCCAACCCATCGTATTCAGCCGTAGCAATCTTGCGCAGAATCCGCCGCATGATCTTGCCCGAACGCGTCTTCGGCAGCCCCGGCGCCCACTGGATGACATCCGGCGAAGCAATCGGGCCGATCTCCTTGCGCACCCAGTTTTTCAGTTCCAGGCGCAGCTGCTCGTTCGGCTCTTCACCGTTTTTCAGGGTGACATACACATAAATGCCCTGCCCCTTGATGTCGTGCGGCACACCGACCACCGCGGCTTCGGCGACTTTCGGGTGCGCGACCATCGCGCTTTCGATCTCGGCGGTGCCCATGCGGTGGCCGGACACGTTGAGTACGTCGTCCACACGACCGGTGATCCAGTAGTAACCATCGGCATCGCGACGGGCGCCGTCACCGGTGAAGTACATGCCACTGAAGGTCTTGAAGTAGGTATCGACGAAACGGTCATGGTCGCCAAACAGCGTACGCGCCTGGCCTGGCCACGAGTCGAGAATCACCAGGTTGCCCTCGGCCTCGCCTTCGATGATGTTGCCCAGGTTGTCCACCAGCGCCGGCACCACGCCGAAGAA
Source organism: Pseudomonas sp. A-B-19 (assembly GCF_019947515.1). Taxonomy (NCBI): domain Bacteria; kingdom Pseudomonadati; phylum Pseudomonadota; class Gammaproteobacteria; order Pseudomonadales; family Pseudomonadaceae; genus Pseudomonas; species Pseudomonas sp. A-B-19. The sequence continues at coordinate 37,352 of NZ_JAGYGN010000033.1, read as the reverse complement.
CGGACGCGCCGCAGAACCCGGCTTGAGCGCGTGAGCACCCGGCAGCGGGCTCATCATGTTGCCGCCGGTTTCGGTCTGCCACCAGGTGTCGACGATCGGGCAACGGGACTTGCCGACATTCTTGTAGTACCAGTCCCAGGCTTCCGGGTTGATCGGCTCACCCACCGAACCCAACAGGCGCAGGCTGCTGCCGTCAGCACCTTCAACGGCGGCGGTGCCCGAAGCCATCATCGCGCGGATCGCGGTCGGTGCGGTGTAGAGGATGTTGACCTTGTGCTTGTCGACGATCTTCGACACCCGGGTAATGTCCGGGTAGTTCGGCACGCCTTCGAACAACAGCGTGGTCGCGCCGTTGGCCAGCGGGCCGTAGACGATATAACTGTGGCCGGTGACCCAGCCGACGTCGGCGGTGCACCAGTAGACTTCACCCGGACGGTAGTCGAACACGCGCTCGTGGGTCATGGCCGCGTACAACAGGTAACCGCCGGTGGTGTGCTGCACGCCCTTCGGCTTGCCGGTGGAGCCGGAGGTATAAAGGATGAACAGCGCTTCTTCAGCGCCCATCTCTTTCGGCGCGCACACGGTGCCGGCCACCTTCATCAGGTCCTCGAACCAGATGTCACGATGCTGGTTCCACTTGATCTCGCCACCGGTGCGCTGGCACACGATGACTTTCTGGATGCTGCTGGTTTCCGGGTTGGTCAGCGCGTCGTCGACGTTGGCCTTGAGCGGGATCCTCTTGCCGGCACGAATGCCTTCGTCGGCGGTGATCACCACTTTGGATTTGCAGTCGATGATGCGACCGGCCAGGGCTTCCGGCGAGAAGCCGCCGAACACCACCGAGTGAATCGCGCCGATCCGGGCACAGGCCAGCATGGCGACCACGGCTTCGGGGATCATCGGCATATAGATAGTCACCACGTCGCCGCGATGCACGTCCTGGCCACGCAGGGCGTTGGCGAACTTGCAGACTTGCTCGTGCAGTTCGCGGTAAGTGATGTGGCGGCTTTCGGCAGGGTCATCGCCCTCCCAGATGATCGCGACCTGATCGCCGCGCTCGGCCAGATGCCGGTCCAGGCAGTTGTAGGAAACGTTCAGGGTGCCGTCGGCGAACCACTTGATATCGACATGGTGATCGTCGAAAGAAGTCTGCTTCACCGTGGTGAAAGGCTTGATCCAGTCGAGGCGCTTGGCTTGCTCGCGCCAGAAGCCATCGGGGTTGACGACCGACTGCTGGTACATCGCCTTGTAGGTCGCCTCGTCGGTCAGCGTGTTAGCCAGAACCTCGGGACGAACGGGATACAGGGAAGCCGCACTCATCTTTCTTACCTCGGTGGAATAGTTGTTTTTGTATGACCACGTTTTAGCCGGGCCGGGCCTATAGAACCATTCGACGATGGTAGTAACAAGCCCCTACAAAATGCGCTGAAATAGCCATCCACCCTGCCACACCGGGGATAAACCGTCGTACTCCATACGAGGTAGATACCCTCCTGAACTTCACACAAAACCCTGTAGGAGCTGGCTTGCCAGCGAAGACGGCATACCTGACACACCACGTCACCGAGATCGCCAGCAAGCCGGCTCCTACACAGGCGTTTACACACGAACTCCGGGGATTGTTACAGAATCTGTCAAAGGTGTTTATCAAAACCACGGCTATATGATCGAAAGACCCACGCCTAAAATCAGCCACGCCAACAAGGCAACCTGATTAACCAAGTTACAGCCCCCACGAAGGCAGTTAATCAAACACCCAGGTACTGAAGCTCCACACGCAATCCCAAAAGGATTGCGTGCCCCCACTCGACCTTTAAAAGGTAAATATCAAATGAAAGCTTTATTGGTTCTGGCCCTCAGCAGCGTGTGCGTAACCGCCATGGCCGGCGAGGTCCCGGCTGATGTCGCCCAGCAACAACCGCCCGTTGAGGAATACACTTACTCGATGAATCTGGACATCGCCAAAGTGATCTCCATGAGCGAAGCCCCGAACGTGTGCGAAGTGGTACCCATGAAAATGGAATACGAAGATTCCCACGGTCAACGGCATATCCTGCGTTACAGCGCGATGGGCAACGGCTGCTCTAACGGCTGATCCCTGCTTCACCCCTCCCCCAATAAGGTTCGACCCACCCGCCACGATCAGGCAGATGAAGCGCCGAACCTTAATGATCGATTATGTCGATTATTTTAAGCATTTATTTGCGCTTTTTAATCGAAATAGTCCGCGTAGAATCAACTGCAACCCAAGACAAACAACGCCTGCGAAACTGGAGCAACGACCATGAAAACCCAACTGATCCTCGCCCTGACCCTCTCCGTCCTGGCTGCCAACACCTTCGCCGCCGATGGTTACGACCGCACCGGCTCGGCTGCCTACACCACTGAAGCCGCTGTCGCTGCCGACGGTTACGACCACACCGGTTCAGCGTCCTTCGCCGCCGATGGCGCAGACCACATTGGCGCCGGCAAACTGGCTTCCGACGGCGCTGACCACACGGGTGCCGCCCGCCTCGCCGCCGATGGTGCCGACCACATCGGTGCCGCTCGCCTGAGCTGATCCGCCAGCGTGACCTCACAGCCCGACTTCGGTCGGGCTTAGTTGTGTCTGGAGCCTGAGAAAACCCCACCGAAACACAAGATGTAGTGAAAAAAGCCTTTTTTGGTTATTTCTTGAGCAAAAATAATCCAGGGCAAAAATTCAGGAAAAAAAATCTTCCCCCGCCAACATCCTTCAAAGCCCTGTAAACCCTCGCTCCGACCGAAATACGGCCGCCGTCGACCGATCCGCAAGCCATTTCACCGCCCCACAGCACGCAAAACTTCCCTATAATGCGGCCTTAAACGGGACTGCAATATTCCCTTACAGGGACGAAAAGCCAGTCTGAAGCCCCGCACAAGCGATCAACGCTTGCTGCGCCCATCAGTGGCTCTCGGAACCCGTACAAAATTCTGTTTGATGCCTGCGTATAGCTGCTGCAAAAAACGATTCCTTTAGATCCAACGCGGCCAGTAAGGCCGTGTGAAAAACCAACTATCCATTTTCACACGGGCAACTGGCCCTCACGCAGGAGACGACACGTCATGCTGAGCTGGGACGAATTCGACAAAGAAGACACGGAAGTAGCAGTCAAGAGCGCCAACGCCGGTCACGCCACCGAAGCCAACATGGACCGTCTCGACAGCGCCGGCGGTGCCGCCGCCCTGGAAGCCCGCGCCGTGACCGCCAATGACTCCGCCGCCGTGGCCCGCGCCAAGGCAGCCCTGGATTCCCTCGACGTCGCCGAAGGCCTCGCCGAACTCGAAGGCGCCTCCGCCCGTGTCGCCGTTGACGAAAAGCGCATGATCAACTGCCGCGCCGACCTCAACCAGCTCGTGCCATTCAAATATGACTGGGCCTGGCAGAAGTACCTGGACGGCTGCGCAAACCACTGGATGCCGCAGGAAGTCAACATGACCGCCGACATCGCCCTCTGGAAAAACCCGGAAGGCCTGACCGACGACGAGCGCCGCATCGTCATGCGCAACCTCGGCTTCTTCTCCACCGCCGACTCCCTGGTTGCCAACAACCTGGTCCTGGCCGTGTACCGCCTGATCACCAACCCGGAATGCCGCCAGTACATCCTGCGCCAGGCCTTCGAAGAGGCGATCCACACCCACGCCTACCAGTACTGCATCGAATCGCTGGCCATGGATGAAGGCGAAATCTTCAACATGTACCACGAGATCCCGTCGGTCGCGAAAAAAGCCACCTGGGGCCTGAAATACACCCGCTCGATCTCCGATCCGAAGTTCGAAACCGGCACCGTCGAAACCGACAAAGAACTGCTGCGCAACCTGATCGCCTACTACTGCGTCCTGGAAGGCATCTTCTTCTACTGCGGCTTCACCCAGATCCTCTCCATGGGCCGCCGCAACAAAATGACCGGCGTCGCCGAGCAGTTCCAATACATCCTGCGCGACGAATCCATGCACCTGAACTTCGGCATCGACGTGATCAACCAGATCAAAATCGAGAACCCGCACTTGTGGGATGCCGAGATGAAGGAAGAAGCTTCGCAGATGATTCTGCAGGGCACTCAGCTGGAGATCGAATACGCTCGCGACACTATGCCTCGCGGCGTGTTGGGCATGAACGCGGCGATGATGGAGGACTACCTCAAGTTCATCGCTAACCGTCGCCTGTCGCAGATTGGGTTGAAGGAAGAGTATCCGGGGACTACGAACCCGTTCCCTTGGATGAGCGAGATCATGGACTTGAAGAAAGAGAAGAATTTCTTTGAGACTCGGGTTATTGAGTATCAGACTGGTGGGGCTTTGAGCTGGGATTGATTCAAGAGCTTGCCGTGATTTGACGACTTGAGTCGACGAATCGAAAACCTAAAAGCCCCGATCTGATCGGGGCTTTTTTGTAGCCTAGGAAAATTCTTACTCCAACTCTCAGCAAATGCAAAATCCCCTACAGCAATTCCGGCTCCTTCCTCATTGATGACCGTTCATAGCAAATATAAAATCAATTGCAGGTGCCTAAGAAACGCCCAACGTAGAAGCTAACTTCCTCACACAGAACGCATGCTGATATCAGCCATATATGCGCAAACTCTGTGTGTAAGAGGTAAAGCTGTTGGGACTTCTTAGATCCTCTACGTCGGGTTCCGGCCCTCTTCAACTTCCTACGTAGGGGTAATGGAAATGCAATTCGACACGCACCGCCGCTCAGCGGCACCTCAAAGATCAGTCATATCTGATCCGTACATTTCTACAACTTTCACTCGCCATAACCTCCCTCTACACGCCCTCCTCCTTGAAAACCAACCATGGTTCAGCGCCCGCGATATCGGACGCTTGATGGGTTTCCATCTAAGTGAACGCATGGTCAACAAGCTAGACAAAGACCAACACCGATCATTGTGGATTGAGTATTACCGGCTGCCGGAAAAGCAGTTAATGCTCAGTGAGTCCGGTGTTTATGCACTATTGGTGTATCACTACGCGCCTGGAAATCGGTTGCTGCGCGAGTGGATAACCCATCAAGTGGTTCCGGCCTTACGTGATGCGCAGCAATCGGGTAATTCGGATCGACCGATGCTGAGTTTGTTGGATTGGCCGGAAATGTCGCTGAGCCTGCTGCATTGGCAGGATGAAGGTTGGATTCGGCTGCGGGACATGCCTTACCTGTTGCTCAATCACACGCAACAGCGGACGCCGGTGGTTAAGCCTTGGTGGCGGAAAGTTGTGCAGGTGTTTCAGTCGTCGAAGCATTCGATGGGTTAGGTGACCTGCTTGTAGGACCACTTGCGAGATCCTTCTCTTCTTTGTGTAGGAATTTTCGTAGACAGCCGTAGTGGCCACTCAGTATCGTCCGAGGGTGTTTAACCCTCGGCGATTGTATGGATACGGAAAAGAACAACGGCGATTGGAGTGAGGTAGAGATTCAGGCTGCTGTCGATGCCTATCTCAGCATGCTTTCTCGCGAGCAGAACGGACAGGCGATCAATAAGGCTCATGAAAATCGCGTCCTGCGTGAGGGTGCTTTGGCTGGCCGGACCAAAGGTTCGGTTGAGTTTCGGATGCAGAACATTTCTACCGTATTGGTTGAACTCGGGCGTGATCGCATTGAGGGCTACAAACCCGCCAAGAATGTCGGCGCCAAAGTTGCGAAGATCATTCGTGAAGCACTCAATGCACCTGGCCCTTTGACTCCCGAAGACTTCGCCCCGACAGCCGACGAGGCGAAGCTGGAGCAGCGAGCTGCAAAGCTTGAGCGACAACCGATTAAAGTCGAGCCGAAGGGGATTGAGAAACCAGAGCAGACTCAGTCCAGCGGAAAGTCGTATGTTCGCGATCCGGAAGTGAGAGCGTGGGTTCGCCAGCAGGCTAAAGGTAAATGCGAAGGCTGTGGCAAGCCTGCTCCGTTTGAAAAGTCGGGCAGTCCGTTTCTTGAGGTTCACCACGTTAAGCATTTGGCACAGGAAGGTTCAGACCGTCCGAGCAATGCTGTAGCGCTATGCCCAAACTGTCATCGACGTTGTCACCATTCGAGTGACCGGGATGAATTCACAGCTTTGCTTTATACAAAGGTGAAACGGTTGAAACCCGAATAACGGAGCGGAACAAAACCTGTGGCGAGGGGGCTTGCCCCCGTTCGGCTGCGCAGCAGTCGTCCATCCGCACAACTCGGTTTATCTGATGCACCTGAGTTGCAGTATTTAGGGCCGCTTCGCAGCCCAACGGGGCGGTTCGGCGTTCCGACAAGCCCCCTCGCCACAAGGTTGGTGGCTGGCTTGGTTGCTAATCGCGTTCAGGCTCGCACACAGGGGATCGGGAGTGATGCGTGGGTACTGATTGTTCACCCTTACAGAAATCCGCTGCCTGAATTACAGGCAGCGGATTTTTTGTTCTGAGTGCAAATCGTCAATCCGCACAATTCGGATTGCCTGATGCTTCCGAGTTGCAGCATTTAGGGGCGCTGCGCAGCCCAACGGGGCGGTTCGGCGTTCCAACAAGCCCCCTCGCCACAGGGTTGGTGGTTGGCTTGGTTGCTGCGTTAGTCCTGCGAATCGCGAGGCTCGTTCCCACAGGGGATTCGCAGAATTCGGTTTGTCTGATACTCCGGACTACGCTCGCACGTGAAATAACCACACACAGCGGGCTTCCACTGCGCAAAAAACACTTCTTGTAACTACCATTGTAGGAAATGGGTTGTTTGTTATTGCGAAAATTCCTATTCGTTCATTTTGGCTATGCCATTGGATTGCGTTCAGCAGGCGATCCACCGTCTTATTCGTCGTCGCCCAATATTCTCTCTGCTCAACGCTTCTGCCGAGATGAGAAGGAAAGGCAACTCAAACCGATGACGATAAGGAAGTTGCAAATGAATGCACCATTGCACCCCTCGTATACCAACGAAGTCTCCGCTGAATTTCTTCGCAGTCTTGACGCCCCCCATTTCACTGAAGAACGACCTGCGCAATTTTGCGACGAAGCTCTGGCAGTTGTTCGCCAGGGGCAGGCATACATGAAAGCTCATCCCGCTCGCGCCGTTTATCGCTTAGCAACCGAAGGTAGCCAAACCCGCGACGGCGGGGTAGTCCAGCAAGCGACATCGCCGCTGGAGTTTACGCTGGAGAGTGGCCGGAGCGTACGTGCGGCACAGAAAGGCGATTGCGTCCTGTACGCCGATGGGCGTACGGCGCAGATCGTCACGGGCGCGGGACAAGAAAATAGCAATGTGGCGCTGGTCGGCAGCCGTCTCTGCAATGGCGACGAGGTCATCAACACCTTACAAGGCGGTTGTTTGTTGGTGGGGCGTGAAGGTGTGCGTATGGCCGAGGACTTTCTGCCTTCCATCAAGGAGGAGGAACATCAATGAACGACGGACATTTCATTGGCCTGCATGACAAGACCACCTGTGGCGGCAAGGTCCTGGATGGTGACACCCGGATCATGATGTACGGCATTGCCCATGCCCGCGAGGGTGATCGAGTCACCTGTGGCAAGGACGGCAAGACCTACAAGATCGTCGGTGGCATTTCGCACATGATCAGTCATGGCAAAGCCATGGCGGGCACGCTGGACAGCCACAGCGATTGTCCCTGCAAGGCCCGACTGATCCCTTCTGTGGTCACGGCGACCTATCGCAACGCTAACTCCGCACCGCGAACGGACAGGAGCGTTGTGCAACCCGTTTCCAGTGCGGCAACCAGTCAACCGGCCACGCCACGTCAGCCTGGTTTCGCCCCTTCGAACCCACCGGCGCCTGTGATATTCGCCCGTGCGGAACCTCAAGAACCGGGCTTCTATGTGGTGCCCAAAAGCATGACCCGCGAGGCCCTGGAGGCCACGCTGTTCGCCACGCCCGATGCCGCCGTGATGCGCAAGTTTCGGGCACTCAACCCAGTATCAGACAACATCAAAGCCGGCTCGTTGATCGTACTGAGCGACCCGAACAACACCTCCTGCACCTATCAGGAAGCGCAGCTGATGCAGGCCGCGCAGCAGGTCAGGGCCGCCCTCGATCCCCTGACGCCGGAGGAGGCCGAGTTCATGTTCCGCCACGCGGCGGAAATCGCCAGTTTTACCGGCGAGACTTCGACCTGGCTCGGCGTCAGCGCGGTGGTGATGGAAAAACACCTGACTCGACTGCGTGACACCCTGCAAGCCATGGAGCGCCTGCATCAGGACAGCTATCGCCAGCACGGCCACCTCAAATCACCGCAGTTCTTCGCCGAACGCCAGCGCCTGCTCGCGCAACTGGACGCCCACTTGCTGAACTCCACTCGCCTGCGTGGCCAGACCACCTTGGGCGACCATCCCAAGTTGAAAACGGCGCTGGGTATTTCCAGCCGTAGCCTGGTGCATCACTGGGACAAGGCCGGAGCGCCGGGGCAGATACCGGGGTATGCCACTCATGTGAATGCGACCAGTCGGGCGGCGAAGTACATGAGCACCGGTGGTTACATCGGCATTGGGATTGGCGGGGTTTCTTCATTGCTGGCTATTCAGGAGGTTTGTGTTGGTGACTCTGGAGCGGCTTGCGAGAAGGTCAGGTTCACCGAAGGGGGGAAATTTGCTGGGTCTACTGTTGGTGGAATTATCGGTGGTGAGATAGGCAAATATACAAGTGGCCCTGTCTGCTTGGCGCTTGGATTCTCTACAGGCGTGGGAGGAGTTATCTGTGTGGCAACAGTAATTGGTGTTGGCGCATGGGTGGGTACGACCAGAGGTGCTCAACAGGGAGAGGTCATCGGCGAGACACTGTATGAGGCTGCTCAGCCTTGATCAGCAATTGGCCTGTCTGGGCGGTTCTCGTTTTCAATGGCGGGCCACTGCTATTGGGAGTTGCGGGTATCGCGTACTCCCTTTATTTGGGCCGTCATCTGGACGCCATGATGGAAGCCCTGAAAAACAGTCGTTATATCTACATCTGGGGGCCGGGCCTGCGGAATCAGGGATGGTTTGGGTGCCTCATGCTGGTAGCAAAAATCGCCGGGATGGTGATGATGCCCAAAGCATCAATCCGGATTGGTGAGCTGGACCCCGTGGATATTAAAAACTTCCCTCCGCACCTTAAGCGTCTTCTGAAAATCAAAGCAGTGATGTTGGTTGGTAGCGGTGTTTGGCTGCTGGTTGCATCTCTGCTAGTGAAATTCAGATTATAGGATGGACGAATACTCCAAGCTAAAGACGGCCCTTGGCATTTCCAGTCGCAGCCTGGTGCACCATTGGGACAAGGCCGGAGCGCCGGGGCAGATACCGGGGTATGCCAATCACGTGAATGCGACCAGTCGGGCGGCACCGGAAGGTGCCGTTTTTTCACCGACTGCAAAGCAGTCGTCAATCCGCACAATTCGGTTTATCTGTAGCACCCGAGTTGCAGTATTTGGGGCCGCTTCGCGGCCCAACGGGGGCAAGCCCCCTCGCCACAAGGTTGGTGGCTGGCTTGGTTGCTGCGTTGGTCTTGCGAATCGCGAGCAGGCTCGCTCCTACAGGGGATCTGCGTCGGTTTGGGAAACATCAATTCAGCAAGCGCCTCATAGACGGTCCTCAAATCCATCGATTAGATCCTCGAGTGTCTTGTCGAAATCCGCAGACATCCGGATTGCCCCCTTCAACCGCCCAGGCGTTCGAGCCCGAGGTGTATCAACATGGGGCAGCAGATCCAGGTAAGGCTTACCGTTTTTGGTGATCACCACGTTGTCACCATTCCAGGCACGCTCGGCAAGTTGGGAAAGCTGTGATTTGGCTTCGCGCATGTTTACTTTTACCCGCTCAGTCATTTGGCACCTCCATGGAGTTAGCCAAACTAGCCGAAGCCTTAGCTTTTCGATAGGCCAACCCCTCACCTCCCCAACCCACTAATCCGCCACGGACACACCGCCGCCCTCACCCCACTCGGCCCAACAACCTCCGGCGTCTGCCCCAACGACCTGGCGCTCAGCACACTCCCCACCCGTTCAATCAGCTGATCAAACCCCAACGTCGCATCCTCCTGATGCAATTTGCGCAGTTGTTCGACCAGGGCGTAGGTGAAGGCGCCGTAGTGGTTGGAGCCCGCCACATATTCGCTGGCTTTTTCGTTCTCCCGCGCGGCGTAGAGCATCAGGGGCATGTAGGGGCCGTGGTGGCCGTAGAGTTTGCCTTGGCGCAGCAGTTGGGCTTTTTTCTCGGGGCGCAGGCCGGTGGCGGCGCCTTGGGTGGTGCGGGTGCGGGTGAGGCCGCGGGTTGTGTGGTCTTGTTCGCTGAAGTCGCGGTGGTCGCTGTCGACGGCGTAGACGCGGCGGTCCCAGTCGCCGGCGTAGGGGTCCCAGCGCAGCATGCGGTGGCGGATGTCGCTGGGTGGGGTGATGCCGCGCACGCGGCCGTTGCCGCGGGTCATGCCGCCGGCGTAGCAGCAGTCGAACATGACGGTGAGTTTGGCGCCGTGGCCGTCCGGGTCGAAGGGCAAGTGGCTGTAGAACTGGCGGAACAGTTTGTCGGTGAAGTGGGTGCTTTCGTCGTCCCAGTCGAAGTCGTGGAGCACCAGGGTTTCGTCCATGCAGTCGGCTTCACCGCTGCTGCTGTAGACCGGCAGTTGGGTGCCGTGGCCGGAGTAGAACAGCACGCGCTCGTCGCCGGCGCGGGCGCCTTCCACCAGCCATTCGAGGCGTTCGACGAAGTTGGCCCGGGTCGCTCGGGCGTCGTGCAGCAATCGGATGTCGCCGGCGTCGTAGCCGCTTTCCTGGAGCATGCGGCTGATCAGGTAGGTGTCGTTGATGCAGCCGTCGAGGCGTGCGCTCGGGTCGGGGTAATCGTTGATGCCGACCACCAGGGCGCGGCGTTTGCGTTGGCCGCTGCGGGACAGGAACGCCGGCACTTCCAGTGCCCGTGCCGCCACCACGTCGCGGGCCAGTTGTGGCCACAGGCCGGTCTGGCTGGTGGGTGACGACAAGTAGGCCTGGGCGGCGTGATTGAGGTCGAGCAGGTCATCGCGCAATGGCACGCTGAATTCAGTTTGCAGGTCGACCCGCGCGGAATCCGGCGAGGTGATTGGCCGGGTCAGCAAGCCGTCGTCAGGGTTGTGCAGGTGGAACCAGCGGCGGATGCCTCGACCGTTTTCGCTCAGGCGCAGGACCCGCCCGCCCCACACTTCGCGCATCACCAGTGGCAGTGCGATCGGTGAGCCGAAGCTGACGAACACTCGGCCATCGATGCGTTTGAGCGCCGAACCTTTTTTCGCCACCGACCGGCGCAGGGCATCGTAGCCGATCAGGCTGCCCAGGCCTTGGGCGAAGATGATCTGCGGATTGAATGCCTCGACCTTCGCCAGCAGATGTTGCGTCAACTCTGTGCGCAGTTCGGCGTCTTCGATCCATTGCACGAGGGCGCCCACCGTGGTGCGCAGCATCTGATTGACCGGCAGGCCCCAACTGCCGAAATTCTCGTCGGCCTTGCCCTTGGCGTCGGCCCTCAGCATCGCCAGGCCTCGGGTGATCTGGGCGAAGTCCGGCCCCTCTTTGAGCTGGTCATCGAAAGTCAGAAAGTCGATGTCCTGGTCGTCGATGAGACGACCGTTCTGCGCCAGTTGAGTGCGGATCAAGGTACGCCATTGTTCCTGCCAATTCCCATCGATACCGCCCTGCCCCTGGCTGGCTGGCGCGAACCCCACACCGGGCAGGCACAGGACGCGCAGCCGTGTTGGCGCGACTTCCGCTCCCGGCTCTGCCAAGGCTTTGCTGGCAGGCGCCGCCACCGGAGGAGCCGTTTGCCCTTGAGCGGTGACCATCAAATCCTGCAGGCGCCGCAGTTTCGCCTCCAGGCTGTCCGCACTGGGCGCGGCCGGGGTGAGCGCAGCCTGACCGGGATCGGCCAAGGCACGGCTGCGGTTGCCGAGAAAACCGCTGACCCATTGGGCACTGCTCTTCCAGATCTGCTCTGGGTCGAGGCCGTCGAGGTAACCGGTGGCGCTGTCCACCACTTGTCGACTCTGGGTCGCCAGTTCCGACTCGATCAACGGCAACCCGGCGCGACTTGGCACCACGGTGGTCGCCAATTTTGGCGCAGCCGATACGCCCGGTGCAGTGCGCCAGATGGGCGCATTACCGAAATGCTGCGCGGCGACCACCCGTGGGCCGAGGGCACTACGTGGCAACTTGAAGTGATCGCAAAGAAACGCCAGCAGGCTGGTGTGATCGTAATGCTGCGCCTGGACATCGCCCGTCCAGGGGATCAAACCCGGCTTGAGCCAGGGCGACGCCAGGATCGCTGGCACACGCACGCCGAGACGGGTGAAGGGGTTTTTCCAGGGGACATCGACCGTTGAACCGGTCGCCACGCAAGTCGGCGGCACCACGTGGTCATGGAAGCCGCCATGTTCGTCGTACAGCAGCACGAACAGGGTTTTGTTCCAGACAGCGGTGTTGGCCGACAAGGCGTTGAACACCTCACCGACAAACCGATCGCCGAAGCGCAGGTCTTCAGGTGGATGGTGCGACACGTTGGGCCCGAGCTTGCCGTTGAGCAGGCCATAACTCGGCTCGATCCAGGACAGTTCAGGGAGCCTGTTACCGGCGACGTCCGACTTGAAGTCGTCGATGTTCAGGTGCTGCAAACCACCCTTGACCAGCGCCGCCAGCGGCACGGCGCCGTCGGAATAAATGCGCGCGTCGTGGCCGTTGTTACGCAGCAGCGAAAAAATGCTCTCGCCGCCGAACTGGGCGATCAGGCTTTTGATCCCGGCTAGCACCGTGCCGGTGGAGGGCATCAGCAAGTGGCCATTGCAACTGCCGAGCATGGCAAAAAAACGGTTTGGCCAGGTCGGGCCTGGCACTGAGGAAAACCAGCGATCACAGACGGTGAAGTTACGCGCCAATCCATGAATCGCCGGCAACGTATCGTCGGCCGGCGTGGCGCCGAACGGGATGTAGTTCATCGCCCGTTGGGCCATGGATTGCGACCAGGTTTTGTAGACCTTCAGGTCGGTGCGGGCCTTGTCGTAGGCATCCTGGGCAAAACCGGCGAGCGTAGGGTTGGCCGGGCTGGTCTTGAAGGAGACGCCCAGTTGTTTCTCCACGTTGACGAACTCGTGGCCAAGGTCGAAACCCTCACTATTGCCCGGCGGCAGCGCCGGAGGTAGAGGGGGCGGCGGCGCCCACAGGCTGTAGTTCTCCGGGAACTCCGAGGCCTGGGTGATCACCGTCGAACTGCCATTGGCCAGCTTCAGCGCATTGGTGCTGGGCGCGTTCCGGTTGATACCGTCACACGCGGGGTTGATGCGGGTGTAATCCCCCAGCAGATGATCGAATGATCGGTTTTCCATCATCAGCACGACAACGTGCTCAATCCCGGCGGGCCAGTTGTTCGGCATGGTTCGCTCCTTGATATGAAGTCTCTGTTTCGATCTCGCGGGTTTCACGCCAATCCTTTCCCTTCATCTTCCCGCTCCCTGTAATCCACCTGATAGTTCGCCATATAGCTGTCCACAGCCGTCCCGAGTGTAGGAAAAAACGCCGTCTCCCCCAACCGCGCAAACAACCCGAATCGCTTGAGCTTGTCCTTGACCGGGTCTTTCATCTCGGCAATGCACAGCTCGATACCCGCCGCATGCAACGTGTCGTCCAGTTCGGCGAGCATGTCGGCGGAGGTCACGTCGACGCTGGTGACGGGGCCTGCGGCGACCACCAGCCTGCGCACCGGTGTGGGCGATGCCGCCACGGCGTCCAGCACCCGGTCGTTGAACAGCTCGGCGTTGGCGAAGAACAAGGGCGCATCCCAGCGAAACAGGACCAGGCCGGGGATCAGGCGCGCGTCGGGGTAGCGTTTGATGTCGTGGTAGCCCTTGACCCCGTCGGCGCGGCCCAACACCGCGGAGTACGGGCGCCAGCCATCCCAGAGGAACTCAATGACGGCAATCACGATGGCCAGGCCGATGCCCTGGATCGCGCCGAACACGGCCACGCCGACCGTACAGACAATCGATAGCCCGCATTCCCAGCGCTGGATGCGATAGATCCGGCGCAGATCGGTGATCTCGATCAGGCCAATGGCCGAGGCGATCACCACCGCCGCCAGGGCGCTGGACGGTAAGTGCTGCAACAGGTCCGGCGCCACCAGCAGCAACAAGGCAACCGTCAGTGCGCCGACGACGCCGGTCATCTGGGTTTTGGCTCCGGCGGCCTCGGCCACGGGCGTCCGTGACGAGCTGCTGCTGATCGGGAAACCCTGAAAGAATCCGGCCGCCAGATTGGCGATGCCCAGGCCCACCATTTCCTGATTCGGGTTGACGTAGGTGCGGGTCCGCGCCGCGTAGACACGGGAAAGCACGCTGGTGTCGGCGAACGAGACCAGCGCGACGGCGCAACCGCCGATCAACACCGGGACCATATCGGCGGTGGTGATCCAGGGGATGGCGAACCCGGGCAAGCCTTGGGGGAGCGAACCGAGGACCGACACACCGGCGCGTGTCGCAAGGTCGAGTACACCCACGGCGACTGTCGCGCCTGCCACGGCGATCAGGATGCCCGGCAACCGCGGCCACCTTTTGAGCAGCAGGATCACCGCCAGGGTGAGCCCGCCCACCATAAAGGTGGTCCAGTTGACCTTTCCCTCCAGCACCGCTGAGGCGATGGCCCATATGTTTCTCAATGGGCCGTCGGACTCAATCGAAAAACCGAACAGTTTGGGCAATTGGCTGATTAATACGGTCAGGGCGATGCCGTTCATGTAGCCGTAGCGGATCGGTTTGGACAGCAGCTCGGTGATAAACCCCAGGCGCGCCATACCAGCCAGGATACACACCGCTCCCGAGACGATCGCCATCATCCCCGCCAGGGCGACGGCACGCTGCGGGTCGCCGCCGGAGAGTGGAAGGATGACGGCAAGGATGACGGCCACCAGGGAAGAATCCGGCCCCATCACCAGAATGCGGCTGGGGCCGAACAAGGCATAAAACAGCAGCGGAACGATGGTCGCATAGAGGCCATAAATGCCCGGCACGCCCGAGGCCACCGCATAGGCGATACCGACGGGCACCAGCATTGTGGTCAGCACCAGACCGGCCACGATGTCGTAACGCAACCATGCCAATTGGTATTCACGCAGCATGCCCAGCCCCGGCAGCCAGCGGCGCCAACCGCTCTGTTCATCCCGGCGGGCTATCCGGCCCGGCTCCGAAACGGGCGGCGAAGCATCTGAATGGCTCATTAACCGCCCTCGTTGATGGACTGTGCAGGCTCGGCGATATCGAAGTGATCTGAGTGTAGCTATTGCTTCGAATGCGCCATCACTGGAAGCTGGTCACCTAAAGGACCTGGAAGCCGACATGAAATTCGACCTCGCCTACTGCCTCAGCCTCAACGACAAGTTGTCGATCTATGACGTTCGGGACCTGAATTTCGACGAGACGATGGATTTCGATTCCGCCAGGGAACACTTCCAGTGCCCCAACGATGCCTGTCGCCTGGCGTTCGATGCGGCCAATGAGTTGGGCACGTTCAACGCCAAGAATGTGAATTACGTGCGCACGCCGCACTTCAAGAACTTGCCAAGTACACGGCATGTCGAGGGTTGCCCTTATGTCAGCTTGAAGACGCCGGCGTCGGGTGCGGATGAGGTGGAAACGGATGACAGTCGCGAGGAACATTTCCCGTCGGAATTGTTACTGACCCGGCGTGAATATGTGCGTAAGCCGTCCAGCCCAATGGTGATTGCCGATGTGGTTCGGGATGAGCCATTGACACCCAAGGCGGTCAGCAACGTCGAGCAGCCGAGCAAGGAATCGGCCCCGGACAAGACCAGCGTCTTCGCCCATCCGGTGGAGTGTTTCGTTTCAAACTTCGACGACAAGGATTTGCTCAAGCGCGTGCCGCTGAAGATTGGCGAGCACACCGCGCCTTACGCGTCGTTTTTCAAGAAGATCGAATACCTGCAGGACAACAAGGGGCTGATTTACTGGGGCAAGGTCAAGGAGATCAAGGACTACACCCAGAGCTTTCGCATCGACTTCGAGAAGAAGGTCTGGTTCGAGAAGAAGCCGTACTCGGTCAATGTCTACCTGAGCAAAAAGCTCATCGACAGCTACCGCAAGCGCAAGGCGTTCCTGGAAGAGATCAAGCACGCCATCGAGAGCGGGCGGGAGTTGTATTGCTTCTTTTATGGCGTGACGCCCGAGCTCAAGCAGGTGCCGAGCAAGAAAAACCCCGAGCAGACGTTCGGGGTGTTCAGCGCCAATATCGAGAATCTGGATCACTTTATCCTGCGGGAAGCACCGGGGTTGGCGGGCAAATAAGCGCAGCACCGTTCGTCTGCCTGAAAAGAAAAATTAAAAAATGCGTTTGATCCGGGCTCAAAACAACTGTACAAAAACACAGTATATTTTGAACCAACACTCTCGAGCCCGGAGAACACCATGGCCTCTCAAGCGATGAAAATCACCCTGGAACGTATCGCCCTCTTCCAATTCACCCCGGCCCACTGCGCCCAGGCCCGAGCGATGCTGGGCTGGAGTGTGCAAGAGCTGTCGCGGGAGTCCAGCGTCTCGGTGGAGGCCATTCAACGCTTCGAGGCGCGACAGGAGGTGCGGGATGTCACGCGCCTGGCGCTGGCCTATCGGCTTGAAGCCGAAGGGTTGGTGTTCTTCCCGGGGTTTGCGCCGGGTCGGGGGATGAATGTGAAGGGGTCGACGCCGAATCCGGTTGGGCGGGCGGATTTTGCGATGGTGGAGTGAACCAATTCATCGATTGACGATTATTCCAATATAGGTATATTTTCACATGAGTACAAGGAAGCCACTCCTGTGGGTTAGCAGCAGCAAAAAAGATCTCAAGCAGATGCCCGCAGATGTACAGGACGTTTTTGGCCATGCGCTTGATCTGGCCCAAAGCAGCAAGAAGCATCCGGATGCAAAACCACTGAAAGGTTTTGGTGGTGCTGGAGTCCTTGAGTTGATTGAGGACTTCGATACGAACACCTATCGTGCCGTTTATACCGTTCGTTTTGGCAACGCTGTTTATGTTCTGCACTGTTTTCAGAAAAAGTCGACCACGGGAATCAAAACCGCGCAGTGCGACGTCGATTTGATCAGGAAGAGACTTCAAGCGGCGCAGGAACACGCAAAAGGATCAGGACATGATTGAAATCGAAGAAAGCAGTGGCAACGTCTACGAAGACCTCGGGACACCCAACGCCAATGAAATGCGAGTCAAATCCCAATTGGCCGCAAAAATAGGCGAAATCATCAAGGCTCGTCATTTGACTCAGGTTCAGGCATCCGAAATTTTAGGTCTGTCACAGCCCAAGCTATCTGAAATGCTGCGCGGAAAATTTCGTGGGATCAGTGAAGCCAAGATGATGGAATGCCTATTACTTCTCGGGCGTGATGTGCAAATCGTGATCAAGTCGGCCCCGCGCTCACGCAAAGAAGGCCGAATTGACGTGGTTTTTAGCTGAGGTCTACAACTCAGCTAATTTCTCTACGCGTTCTGCACCACCCGCTCACACTCCCCTTCCACCGCCAGCCACCACGCCCCACCACGCTGTGGATGCATCAAGTTGAACGCCTCGCCCATCTGCGGTGTGGTGATCGATACGTTGCGTTCCCAGGCCAGGGCCAGGATGCGGTCGAAGGGTTCGTACCAGGCGTGCATCGACAGGTCGAAGGTGCCGTTGTGGATGGGCAGTAGCCAGCGGCCCTTGAGGTCGAGGTGGGCTTGCAGGGTTTGTTCGGGTTGCATGTGCACATGCGGCCAGTCGACGTTGTAGGCACCGGTTTCCATCAGGGTCAGATCGAATGGGCCGTGCTGTTCGCCGATGCGTTTGAAGCCGTCGAAGTAACCGCTGTCGCCGCTGAAGAAGATGCGTGTGTCGCCGTCGATCATCACCCACGAGGCCCAGAGGGTGCTGTTGCTGTCGAACAGGCCACGGCCGGAAAAGTGCTGCGACGGGGTGGCGATGAACTGGATGCCATCGACTTCCGTGCCTTGCCACCAATCCAGTTGGCGGACTTTGCTGGCGTCGATGCCCCATTTGATCAGGGTGTCGCCTACACCCAGCGGGGTAAGGAAATATCTGGTCTTGTCCGCAAGCTTGAGCACGGCCGCATGATCCAGGTGGTCATAGTGGTCGTGGGACAGGATCACCGCTTCGATCGGTGGCAATTCTTCCAGGCTGATCGGTGGCTGGTGGAAACGCTTGGGGCCGGCCCATTGCACCGGTGAGGCGCGCTCGGCGAAGACCGGGTCGGTGATCCAGAACTTGTCGCGCAGCTTGAGCAGCACCGTGGAGTGGCCCAGGCGATAGACGCTGTGGTTGGGCGCGGCGATCAGTGCGGCTTGAGTCAGGGCTTGCACCGGAACGGGCGCGCTCGGGCGGGTGTTCTGCGGTTTGTGGAACAGCGCGTTCCACAGGATGCCCATGGTTTTGCCAAAGCTTAAACGCTGAACCGGCGTGAAGTTCTGGTACTGCCCTTGAGCCTGTCGGGACGCTTCAGGTGTGGAGGCGTTGTCCGCCGGGGAGTTTGAATTGGCCATGACTGAATGACTCCAGAAAAACCGCGCATCGCACGATTCTCCGCTTTGGGACGATAAATGGCCAAGGCACGCACGCATCAGCCGGACTTTCTATTTTTGCTGGGCAGGGTTAACAAAACATTACACTGCACAGTGTAGTTTCTAGGTTGCATCAAAGTCGATGACAAGTAAACTACCGAGTGTAATTCTTCCCTTCTTCCTGCCGAAGCGTACTTATGACAGCTCCACAGCGCCTCACTGACCGAAAACGCCAAGCGATCATTCAAGCCGCGATCGACGAATTCCGTGACAACGGTTTCGAGATCACCAGCATGGACAAGATTGCTGCCACTGCCGGTGTGTCGAAGCGCACGGTGTACAACCACTTTCCCAGCAAGGAAGAGTTGTTCGCCGAGATCCTCAATCAGTTATGGATCCGGGTGACGGCAGAACAGGAAACGGCCTACCGTTCCGATCTGCCGCTGCGCGATCAACTGCGCGTGTTGTTGATGGCCAAGCTGCAAATGTTGGGCGATGACAATTTTCTCGACCTGGCGCGGGTGGCGATCGCGACGACGATTCACTCCCCGGAGCGGGCGCAGGACATGGTGGCTCGAATGGGCGAACGCGAAGAGGGGCTGACGGTGTGGATTCGGACCGCTCAAGCGGATGGCCGATTGAAGGCCGTGGCTCCCGAATTCGCCGCTCAACAGATCCATGGCCTGCTCAAGACCTTTGCATTCTGGCCGCAGATTTCCATGGGGCAACCGGGCTTGTCAGCCGAAGAACAACACCGGGTGGCCGAGTCCGCGCTGGACATGTTTCTGGCCTGCTATCAGGCGCAATAAATGACAATGTCGACAGCAATGTCGAACATTTGATGGCTCTGCGTTGAACGGCGCATGTGTTTCAGAATGAAACCGGCGCTGAGGCTATAGTGAGCCTCAGTCCCAGCGCCATACAGAGAGCATCATGACCACCAACCACGAAACCGCCGCCCACGTCGATCACCTGCGTTTCCATCGTCCTCATGCCCACCTCGCGCCGACCTTTGGCAATGACAAGTTTGCCCTGCGCGCCGAAGCCTTTGCGCGGTTCTTCGGTACACCGACTTTTCTCGGCGCACAAACGCTGATCGTGGTGGCCTGGGTGTGCCTCAACGCTTCCGGGTTCACCCACTTCGATGTGTACCCGTTCATCTTGCTCAACCTGGCTTTCAGCCTGCAATCGGCCTATGCCGCACCATTGATTCTGTTGGCCCAGACGCGTCAGGCTGCCCGGGACAAAGCCCAATCCGATGCCGATGCGCAGCACCGCGAAGCACTGGCGACCGCCAACAGCGAGCGACAGGCGCAGGCCGCGAAAAACTCTGCGCAACTGCTGGAGCTGCTTGAACAGAACACTCGCCTCACGGAGATGACCAAGGCTCTCACCGAGCGCATCGATAACCTGACCACGCAAATGCATCAGCACCTGGTTCACAAGGATGAGCCAAGAACCTGAACGGTTTCACGGCAGTTTCAGCGCCCGCCCCAACTCATCGAACAAGGTGACCACCGAGCGCAAGGCGCGGCAGTCGGGACGGGTCAGCAGCCACAGTGCAGTGTCGTATCCGTGCAACGGCTCGCTCAGCGGCTGTAATTCGTCGCCGATCAAGAAGTCCGGCAACGCTGCGACCCCCAGCCCCGCCCTGACCAGCTCGGTCACCGACAGCATGCTGTTGCAGCGATAGCCCGGCGTTATGCCCGGCAAGGCCTGGCGACGCCAGGCAACGGTCGGGTGATCCGGCAGGAAGTCATCCGGGGCGATCCAGGTCAATGCGGCCAGGTCGGTGGTATTGACCGATCGCAGGTATCGCTGGCTGGCACACACGCAGTAGGAAACATCTGCCAATCGCCGTCCTACAAGATGCTCCGGTGGCGTGCGGGTCAGGCGCAGGGCGATATCGGCATCCCGCCGGCTGAGGTTGGCAAAATCATTGGACGTGCTGAGTTCGAGGGTCAGCGCCGGATAGTTCGGCATGAACTTCGCCAGCGCCGGCAACAGCAAACCTTGCAGGACCGAATCGGTACAGGTCAGGCGCACGATGCCACTGATCACTTCACCGCCCTGCTCCACACCGATGCGCGCCGCCTCCAGTGCCTGCTCGGCGCGCTCGGCCTGTTCCGCCAGGGACTGCGCCTGGGTGGTGGGCAGGTAACCGGCGCGGCTTTTTTCGAACAATTGCTGACCCAGTGCAGCCTCCAGCCGGCGCACCGCTCGAAACACCGTCGAGACATCCACCTTCAGCAGTTGCGCAGCCCGGGCCAGAGAACCGCCGCGCACCAGCGCGAGAATCAGGGTCAGGTCCGGGTAGTCCAGTCGATAGTGCGTCGCTGCATTGATCACTTGGGAAAACGCCAATATTGAGTGCGTGAACGCCAATCTATAGTGGGCATCAGCAATCAACAAGTGCAGAGGCCCCGCATGGAAAACCGCCCGATTCGCATCGCCTTGATCGGCGACTACGACCCACACGTCACCGCCCACCAGGCCATTCCCGTCGCCCTCGAAAAGGTCGCCGAACACACGGGCCTGAACCTGCAATGGCACTGGCTCGCCACCGATGAAATCCACGCCGGGACGGCGCTACACACATTCGACGGTTTCTGGTGCGTACCGGCCAGCCCTTACCGCAGCACGGATGGCGCATTAACAGCGATCCGTTTTGCCCGCGAACAACAGCGACCTTTCCTCGGCACCTGCGGTGGTTTTCAACACGCGGTGCTGGAATATGCGCGCAATGTGCTGGGCTGGTCGGATGCCGAACATGGCGAGACTTCACCCGATGCAACACGGGCGCTGCTGACACCGCTGACGTGCTCATTGGTGGAAGCCGTCGATACCATTCATTTACGTGAAGGCTCGCTGATCGCCCAGGCGTACGAAAGCGCCGAGATTCGTGAAGGCTATCGCTGTCGTTATGGGGTGAATCCACAGTTCGAAGGGGAGTTGCTCAAGCGCGAACTTCACGCTGTCGGCCACGATTCAGAACAAGGGCTGCGCGCAGTCGAACTCAGCGGCCATCCGTTCTTTGTCGCGACCTTGTTCCAGCCCGAGCGGGCGGCGCTCAAGGGCATCTTGCCGCCATTGGTTGGCGCTTTTGTCGCAGCCTGTGCTGGGCGCTCATCATGATCGCCGATACGCCAGCGGCACCTTATTACGCGGTGATCTTCACCTCACTGCGCACCGAGGGGGATTGGGGTTACGCCGAAGCGGCCGCACGGATGCTGGAACTGGTCCGAGAACAGCCAGGGTTTCTTGGTGTGGAGTCGGCGCGGGGCGAGGATGGGCTTGGGATTACGGTGTCGTACTGGGCCAGTGAAGCGGCGATTCTGGCGTGGAAGCATCATCCTGAGCACACTGCCATTCGCGAGCGCGGGCGCTCGACCTGGTATGCGCGGTGTCATACACGGGTGTGCCGGGTTGAGCGGGCTTATGGGTTTAACCAGTAAGTGATGTGGTGATTTTCAGGCCGCCATCGCGAGCAAGCTCGCTCCCACAGGGGGCGCGGGTGTAC
This sequence comes from Pseudomonas sp. A-B-19, assembly GCF_019947515.1. Taxonomy (NCBI): domain Bacteria; kingdom Pseudomonadati; phylum Pseudomonadota; class Gammaproteobacteria; order Pseudomonadales; family Pseudomonadaceae; genus Pseudomonas; species Pseudomonas sp. A-B-19. The sequence continues at coordinate 15,311 of NZ_JAGYGN010000033.1, read as the reverse complement.
GCACGACATGGTCCCGACACAAAAACCTGTGGGAGCGAGCTTGCTCGCGATGGGGCCAGACCAGTCACCGCCAGAACTCAGCCCTTGACCAGACTGCGAACCGCCGAAATCTCCGGCACGTCCCGCCGGTTCATGTACACCCGCAACGGCTCGGTGATGTTGATCCGGTCATCGATGTTCTGGTCCAGCAGCAACTGAATCAATTTGCGCTTGAGCGTCATGGTTTGCCCGGGACCAGTGGCCCAGACAAATTCGCTGGTAGGGATAATGCCGTCATCCGCCACGTCCATGCCGAACGAGTCTTCGCTGAAACGCACGATGTAGTGGCCGGTCTTGCGGTTGAGGCCGACGAAACCTTTGAGTTGGTCGGCAGCCTGGCAGATGAGCTGGGAAGTGATGCGCATGGTAAACCCCGCAATGGTGATCGTTGGTTTGCACGCAGGGCCTGCGTTTCCCTCTGCCGGGGAAATTGCAGGGCCCCAGCGTACTGCAACCGGGCGCACAAAAGCGCTGACGAACATCAGCTTTGGGCAGGTTTTTGTCGGTCTCGCGATAGCGCCTGCAATGATCAGTTGTTAAAAAGGACGCACCCTCATTGCGAAAGGATCTCGACCATGCCCGCCACCTTTACCAAAAGCGCCCTGTTACTGAGCCTGCTGTTCAGCCTCGGCCTCGGCCATGCACAGGCCGCCAGCGAACCCGGTCCCAAGGCATTGGCGACCCGCTTGGGCATTCCGCATCCAGCGGTGATCGCCCACCGTGGTGCGTCGTTCGATGCGCCGGAATCCACCGCCGCTGCCTACAAGACGGCCCGCGACCTGGGCGCCGACTACCTGGAACTGGATCTGCAGCGCAGCAAGGATGGCGTGCTGTTTGCCCTGCACGACAACAATCTGCAACGCACCACCGACGTTGCCAGCAAATTCCCCGAGCGCAAGGACAGCCCAGCCAATGCGTTCACCATGGCCGAACTGAAAACCCTGGATGCGGGCAGTTGGTTCAATGCTGCGTACCCGGATCGCGCACGTCCCGCCTTCGCGGGCCTGGAGATTCTGACCCTCGATGAAATCATCGACATCGCCGAGGGCAACTCCCTGCACAAGCCCGGCCTGTACATCGAGACCAAGGAGCCCAAGCAGTTTCCCGGCATCGAACACGACCTCAAGGAAAAACTTCAGGACCGTGGCTGGCTGAGCCCGACCGGTTCGAAACTGGCAAAAAGCGAATTGGCCGTCGGCCAGGGCAAAGGCAAGGTGGTCCTGCAGACCTTCGAAAAGAGCAGCCTCGAACTGCTGCAAAAGGAAATGCCGAAGGTGCCCAAGATCCTGCTGTTGTGGGTCGGTGAAGGCAGTATCGAGCCCAAGTCCAAGGTGACATTTGCCGAGTCCGGCGCCAAGGACAAGGCCGCGTACTACGCCGCACAAGAGCCGAAGGACAAAGCCGAATTCCAGCGCTGGGTCGACTACGCCAAGGCCCAGGGCGCCATCGGCACCGGCCCGTCCGCCGCACTGACCCATGGTGGCGACCAGAGTTATGCGGACCTGGTGCAACCGTGGATGAACCAGTACACCCACGATCAGGGCCTGCTGGTGCACGTGTACACCATCGACGAAGCGGTGGACTACCAGAAAGTCATGGACGCCGGTGTCGACGGCATCTTCACCAATCGCGCCAGCGAGTTGTTGAAGTTTTATAAACGCCCGGCTGCGAGTGTGGCGCAGGTGCTACAGAACAACGGCTACTGATCCAGAGTCGCGCAAAACCCTGTAGGAGCGGGCTTGCCCGCGAAAGCGGAGTGTCAGTCAACAACATTGATGTTGAAGCTGATGGCCCCTTCGCGGGCAAGCCCGCTCCTACAGGTATTTGTGTTTGTATGTCCGGGCACGGTCCAGCAGGGATTGATGCAGCACATGTCGAGGGATTTAAGGGTGGATTAAGTTACACAGGCTAACCTGGTCTCACTTGAACGGATCACCCAAGGAAAGAAGCCCATGAAGCCCCTGACTGCCCTGTTTACCGCTGCAACCCTGACCCTCACTGTGGGCCTGGCCCAGGCCGATGTACGGGTCGATGAGGTCCCGCAACTGGTCAAGGACGGCAAGATCAAGTCGCTGGAAGATCTGAACAGGATCGCGCTGGATCTGCACCCGGGTGCAACGATTACCAAAACCGAACTGGACAACTACTTCAACGGTTACGAGTACGAAGTCGAACTGCGTGACGCCAAGAACGTCGAGTGGGATGTGGACATCGATGCCTCCAACGGCAAGGTCCTGAAAAACAAACAGGACACCTGATCCCGAAACGCACAAAAGCCGCACGGTTGAGAAATCGTGCGGCTTTTGTGCATTCTGGACTCAAGCGCTCAGGCGCGCCGTCACCTCGTTCAACTGCCCCGACAAACCATGCAGGTTGTTGCTGGCTGCTTCAGTGCGCTGCACGTTGTCCAGGTTGGTACTGGCGATGCTGGTGATTTCGGTGAGGTTGCGCGAGATATCTTCGGCCACCGAGGTCTGCTCTTCGGCGGCAGTAGCGATCTGACGGTTCATGTCGCGGATGGCTTCCACGGCCAGGGTGATGCGTTCGAGCATGGCGCCGGCCTCAGTCACTTGCTGCACGCTTTGTTCGCTGCGCGACTGACCGCTTTCAATCGCCTGGGCCGCTTCGATTGCACCGCTCTGCACGGTCTGGATGATCTGGTTGATCTCGATGATCGACGCCGCCGTGCGCTGGGCCAGGCTGCGCACTTCATCGGCCACCACTGCGAAACCGCGTCCGGCCTCACCGGCGCGGGCCGCTTCGATGGCCGCGTTGAGTGCCAGCAGGTTGGTCTGTTCGGCGATGCCGCGGATCACTTCCAGGACTTTGCCGATGCGCCCGCTGTCGGTTTCCAGCTGGCGGATGACCGTGGCGGTGTTGGCGATTTCGCCGCGCATCCGGGTGATGGTGTCGATGGTGCCCTGCATGACTTTTTCGCCCTGCTGGGCAGACTGGTCGGCATCGTCGGCGGCCCGCGCCGCTTCGGCGGCATGACGGGCCACTTCCTGTGCCGTAGCGGACATTTCGTTCATTGCCGTGGCCACCTGATCGGTGCGATTGAACTGCTCGTTGGTACCGCCGGCCATCACGGTGGCGATCGAGTTCAACTCACCGCTGGCGCTGTCCAGGTCCGACGCGCTGCGCTGCAAGCGGCTGAAGGTTTCGGCGAGGAAATCGCGCAGGGTGTTGGCGGCCATCGCCAGTTTGCCCAACTCGTCCTGGCGGCTGCTGGCCACGCGCTCGGCAAAACGGCCCTGGCTGAGTTGCGCCACGTATTCGATCAGTTTGCGGATCGGTTCGACCAGGTTGCGGTTGACCAGCCACAGGCTCAACAGGCCGATCAGCAAACCCGAAACCAGCATCACCATGATCCCCAGCAGCACCGTGCGATCGGCGGCGGCGCTGATCAGCGTCGATTGTTCGGCGCCCTGCTTGCGCAATTCGCTGACCAGTTCACTCATCTGATCGCTGGCCGCGCGGTCCACGCCCTTGACCGCCGCGTCGCCGGCCGTCGGGTCACCACCGGCGGCCACGTACGCATCCCGGCCCTTCTGATAGGCCGCGCCCAACTGGCGATGTTCTTCACGCAAGCGCTCGATGCGGCTCTTGAGTGACGGCTCGATGCCCTTCTGCCCGGCCAGCTCGCCGAGGATTTTTTGCACATCGCGCTGACGGTCTTCGAATTGCCCCCAGTACTTGCTCAGGTCCGCCGGTTGCTTGCCGCGCAACAGGACGTTTTTCCACTCCTGCACCTGCACCTTGAATTGCAGGTTGGCTTCATCGATCAATTGCGAGGTATGCAGCGGGCCTTCGATCAGATTGGCGTAGCTCTGCACGCCATTGGAAAGGAAGTTAAAGCACGCCAGGGCGATCAACAGCATCGCCAGCAAGCTGCCGCTCAGCAGGGCGAGAATTTGTGCTCTCAGGGACTTTTGCAAAAGCATCGGATGGTACTCATGACAGGAATGAAGCACGCCCCGGTAAGGCGTGAAAGGTGTCCGGACATCCCTGTCTGCGGTTTCGGCCCAGGCCTGCGGCGCGCTACTAACCCAAGCGTGATCGGCTAGCCAGAGCGGTTCTTGAGAAAATCCCGACCGCCGGTAGTGCAATCGTTTGCGTTATTTTCTCGTCACAAAAACGTCATCCCCGCTTGCGATGATGCCGCTCAAGTGAACCTGTAAAACATGTGACAGGCGCCTCCCCTTGCGAGCCCTCATGAACCACAGCATCGATCACAGTCATCGCGACACGGATCTGTTCGGCCTGCTCTACGGTTTCAGCTTTCGCCCAGGTGAACCCGGTCGGGAAATCAATTCCGCCGAGGCCTTGCAGTACCTGCAACAACCGCAGAGCGACGAGCAATTTCTCTGGCTGCACCTGAACCTCGCCCATGCCGCGTGCGAGCGCTGGATGAAAAGCCATCTGGAGTTGCCCGAGGAATTTTTCGAAGCACTGCACGAAGGCTCGCGCTCGACGCGCATCGAACATGTCGATTCGGCGTTGCTGGCGGTGGTCAACGACGTGGTGTTCAACCTCAGCAACATGGTCTCCTCGGACGTCTCGACGCTGTGGGTGTGCGCCCGCAGCCGGCTGATCGTCAGCGCCCGCCTGCAACCGCTGCACTCGGTGGACAAACTGCGCTCGTCGGTGAAGGCCCGGGAATGCTTTCGCTCCCCGCTGGAGTTGCTGGTGCATTTGCTGCGCGACCAGGGTGAAGTGCTGACCCAGATCGTGCGCAAGACCAGCCAGAGCGTGGATCAGATCGAAGATGAGTTGCTGTCCTCACGGCTGTCGACCAACCGCGCTGAACTGGGCGCCAACCGCCGGGTGCTGGTGCGTTTGCAACGGCTGCTGGCGCTGGAGCCGGGCTCTTTGCTGCGCTTGCTCAACCGGCCACCGCAATGGCTGCAAAAGGAAGACGTGAAGGAGCTGCGCAAATCCACCGAGGAGTTTGCGCTGATCATCAACGACCTCACGGCGCTGGGTGAGCGGATCAAGCTGTTGCAGGAAGAGATCGCCGCCAACATCAACGAACAGACCAACCGCACGCTGTTCACCCTGACGGTGGTAACGGTGCTGGCGCTGCCGATCAACATCATCGCCGGCTTCTTCGGCATGAACGTCGGCGGCATTCCACTGGCCGGTGATCCGGAAGGTTTCTGGATCCTGGTGGCGCTGGTTGCGACCTTTACCGTGTTTGCCGGGCGCTGGGCGTTTCGCAAGCAGCGGGATTATTGAGTATCCCTGTGATCCCTGTGATCCCTGTGATCCCTGTGGGAGCGAGCTTGCTCGCGATGACGTCGGCAAATCCAACATTATTGTCGGCTGACACACCGCTATCGCGAGCAAGCTCGCTCCCACAGTTTTAAGCGTTCGACTTCAGATCCGCGGCCTGCAATAACCCCAAACCCTGACCCAGAGCAGTCTCCCTGTAACAATTAGCAACGATTATCACTGATACACCTCCCTCCTCAGGACTGTCCGTGATGGCTACGCCCTCCTTCACCGCCGCCCCGGCGCCCGCCAGTAGCGCTATACCGCAATTCGACAAGAAACCCGGCCTGATCACCATCGTGGTGTTTTTTGCCGTGCTGGCCACCGGCTTGTTGTTTACCGCCTATAGCCTGATGCACGACATGAACGAACTCGGCACGGTGGTGACCACCTGGACGCCGTTCCTGCTGCTCGGCGTGGCGTTGTTGATCGCCCTGGGCTTTGAGTTCGTCAACGGTTTCCACGACACCGCCAACGCGGTGGCCACGGTGATTTACACCCACTCGCTGCCGCCGAACGTGGCGGTGGTCTGGTCCGGATTTTTCAATTTCCTCGGGGTGCTGCTGTCCAGCGGCGCGGTGGCGTTCGGCATCATCGCCCTGCTGCCGGTGGAGCTGATCCTGCAAGTCGGCTCGTCGGCCGGCTTCGCGATGATCTTCGCCCTGCTGATCGCCGCCATCCTGTGGAACCTCGGCACCTGGTGGCTGGGGCTGCCGGCGTCGTCATCGCACACCCTGATCGGTTCGATCATCGGGGTCGGCGTGGCCAACGCCCTGATGCACGGCCACGACGGCACCAGCGGAGTGGACTGGGCCCAGGCCACCAAGATCGGTTACGCGTTGCTGCTCTCGCCGCTGGTCGGCTTCGGCTGCGCCGCGCTGCTGTTGCTGGCGTTGCGCGCGTTCGTCAAGAATCGTGCGCTGTACAAGGAGCCAAAGGGCGCGACCCCGCCGCCATGGTGGATTCGCGGCCTGTTGATCCTGACCTGCACCGGTGTGTCGTTTGCCCACGGTTCCAACGACGGCCAGAAAGGCATGGGCCTGATCATGCTGATTCTGGTGGGCACGCTGCCAATGGCGTACGCGTTGAACCGCACCATGCCGGCCGATCAAGCGTTGCAGTTCGCGGCCGTCGCCGAAGTCACCCAGCAAGCACTGGTCAAGGCGGCACCGCAACCGGCCCCCGCCGACCCACGCGCGGTGCTGTCCGAATACGTGCGCAGCAAGGAAGCGACCCCGCAACTGGTGCCGGCACTGGCGGCGCTGACCGGCAGCATCGGTGCCCAGGTCAAGGGTTATGGCTCGCTGTCGAAAGTCCCGGCCGAGGCCGTGGGCAACGTGCGTAACGACATGTATTTGAGCAGCGAAACCATTCGCCTGATGGACAAGAACAAAGTCGGCAATTTCGACGCCGACACCAGCGGCAAGCTGCAACTGTTCAAGCAACAGATCGACAACTCCACGCGGTTCATTCCTTTGTGGGTGAAAATCGCCGTGGCCATCGCCCTGGGTCTGGGCACCATGGTCGGCTGGAAGCGCATCGTGGTGACCGTCGGCGAGAAAATCGGCAAGACCCACCTGACCTACGCCCAGGGCGCCTCGGCAGAAACCGTGGCGATGCTGACCATCGGTGCCGCCGACATGTTCGGCCTGCCGGTGTCGACCACTCACGTACTGTCATCGGGCGTGGCCGGGACCATGGTTGCCAACGGTGGGGGCTTGCAGATGAAAACCATCCGCAACCTGCTGATGGCCTGGGTGCTGACGTTGCCGGCGGCGATCCTGCTGTCGGGCAGTTTGTACTGGCTGTTCACCCAACTGTTCTGATCCTCCCCGCCTCTACCCACATCCCGCCGCGAGTGATCGCTGCGGGATGTTTGCGTTCAACCTGGCGCAAAGCCGTGCATTTCATCGCCAAATCAAGGTATTGATCGTTTCGTTCGAGGATGGCGCTTCAGTTTGTCAGCCCGTTGCCGACTCTTATGAGAGCCGAAGTATTCCTGGGTGAGAACCGTGAACTTATTCATCAATCAGTTGCACAAACACGCTGATTTCAGAAGTGCGATCTACGCTGGCGACATCTTCCTCAACACCGAACTGAAAGCGGCAAAGGAACTCTGCGCCTTTGCCCAGCAAAGCATCACGGCCGCCTTCGATGGCGAGACCAATCACCAGGCGCTGCACACGCTGATGCCGGTGGAGGAATTCGTGGTGCTGGTGACTCGCCTCAAGGGCCAGTTCACCAACAGCCTGCGGGCCAAGGAGCTGATCCGCAGCTTCACCGACGAAATCGGTGCCGCTCCCGAGGAATTCATTTTCGACGTGCCGCGCATCCGCGTCGTGCCCAACTACGACTACCTGCACGCCGGCGTCAGCTACGCCTACAAGCCCCATCGCGATACCTGGTACGGCGGAGTCGACTGCCAGATCAATACCTGGATGCCGGTCTACACGATCCAGCCTGAGCAGACCATGATGATCAACCCGGCCTACTTCGACGTCCCGGTGAAAAACACCTCGGCGCAGTGGAGCCTGTCCGACTGGATCGACGTGCAACGTCAGCGCGCCAAGGACAACGTCAAGGAAGAGGCGCGCCAACACCCGGTGCCCACCGAAGCGATCAACAGCGCCTCTGAACTGCGCATCGCCGGCAACACCGCCGAGATGCTGGTGTTCTCCGGTTCGCACCTGCACGGCACCGTGCCCAACTACACGCAACACACCCGCTTCAGCGTGGACTTTCGCCTGATGCACCTCGACGACCTCAAGCAACAGCGCGGCGCGATTAACGTCGACAGCGCCTGCCCGGATGTCGGCGCCGGCTTCAAAGACTACTTCCACGTCCACGACTTTTCGAATTTCCGAGGAATCCCGCAATGACCAAACGTCGCATCACTCCCGCCGAAGCCCAGTACAACGAAACCCGCACCAGCGTCCTGAAGCGGGTCGATGCCGAGTACGTGGCCGACGCGCCGTTCGTCTTCGCCAACCGTATCGGCGTGACGGCTGCATTGTCGCGCATGGAACTGTTCAAGAAAGTCGCCGAAGTACCGGGCGCGATCATTGAGTGCGGCGTGTACAAGGGCAACTCGTTGATGCTCTACATGCACTTGTCGATGATTCTCGAGCCGTATGCGATCAACCGTTCGATCGTGGGCTTCGACACCTTCGAAGGTTTCCAGAGCATCGACAAGAAAGAAGACCCGGCCGACGTCAACGAGACCATGTTCGCCGACACCGACCAGTCGCTGATCCAGGACATGATCGACGCCAACGACCTGTTGCGCCCGGTCAACCGCATTCCGCGCTGCGAGCTGGTCAAGGGCGATATCGTCCAGACCGTACCGGAGTGGGTCAAGACCCGCCCGGACCTGGTCGTGGCCATGCTGATCCTCGACACCGACCTGTATGAGTCGACCAAAGTCGCGCTGCAAACCTTCCTGCCGTACATGCCCAAAGGCGCGATCGTGGTGCTCGACGAAGTCGCCTACCGCAACTTCCCGGGCGAAACCAAGGCCCTGCGTGAAGTGCTCGACCTGAACAAGATCGAACTCAAGCGCCTGCCATTCGACTCGTGCGTGGGTTACTTCCACGTCTGATCCGAAGACCTGGAAACTGATGCAAAAACCTGTGGGAGCGAGCTTGCTCGCGAAAGCGGTCTGACATTCAGCATTGATGTTGACTGTCACGCCGCCATCGCGAGCAAGCTCGCTCCTACAAGAGCCAGTCACCAACAGGGACAGATTCAGACCTGCGACCGAATCACCTCCCCCAGCCAATCCATGAACACCCTGACCCGTAACGGCAAATGCCGCTGCCGGGCATACAACAGCGACACCTCCATGGACGGCGCGCTGAACTGCGGCAACACCTCGACCAACTCACCGTTTTGCAGGTATTGCTGCATGCCCATTCTCGGCGCCTGAATCAGGCCGAAACCACCCAGGCATGCGGCCTCGTAGGCATCGGTGCTGTTGACCGTGACACTGCCGGCCATCGGCAGTCGCTGCACCTGGCCCTTGTCGACGTACACGAACCCTTCCGAACGCCCGCCCAGTACGCCGACGTAGTGCACCAGCCGATGCTGCGCCAGATCCTCCAGCCGCCCGGGCACGCCATGGCGCTGCAAATACGCAGGGCTGGCGCAATTGACCATGGTGAAGTCACACAGGTGTCGCGCCACCACCGATTGATCCGGCTGGGCGCCGATGCGCAGCACGCAATCGAAGCCTTCGGCGAGCAGATCGACCCGGCGGTCGGTACTGCTGATTTCCAGCTCCAGCAGCGGGTGCTGCGCCATGAACGCCGGCAGGCGCGGCATCACCACCCGACGGGCGAGAATGTTCGGCAGGTCGATGCGAATGCGCCCGATCAGCGACGCCTCGTCCTGGCGAAACAAACCCTCGATCTCGTCCATGTGTGACAGCAGGTCCTTGCTGCGCTCGTACAACACCAGGCCATCCTGGGTCGCCTGAACCTTGCGCGTGGTGCGTTGCAACAGACGGGTACCGAGCAATGCCTCCAGGGCCTGTACATGCTCGGACACCGTTGATCGAGGCAGGCCCAGGCTTTCTCCGGCCAGGGTGAAACTCGACATCTCGCTGACTCGGACAAAGGTGCGCAACAGTTCCAATTTGTTCATCAGCCCGCTCATTTATTGTTCGGATTATCCGACCAGTGATTCCGGTTTCACCCTGTTTATCACCCATGTACGGATAAATAAACTTCCTCACATCAACCGTCCACTGCCCCCTGAGGAAGTCCCATGAACCGTAAAATCGCATTGATCACCGGCGCCAGTCGCGGCCTGGGCAAAAACGCGGCCCTGCATCTGGTCACCCAAGGCATCGACATCATTGGCACCTACAATAGCCGCGCCGATGAGGCGCAGGCCCTGGTGGCCGAGATTGAAAGCCTCGGCGGTCGCGCCGTGATGCTGCAACTGGACGTTGCCCGCAGCGAGCATTTCAGCGCCTTTGGCAGCGAGGTGGCGAAGGTCTTGCAAAGCCACTTCGAGCGCGAGCGCTTCGACTTTCTGGTCAACAACGCCGGGATCGGCCTGCACGCCAACTTCGTCGACACCACCGTCGAGCAGTTCGACCTGCTGGTGAACATTCATTTCAAGGGGCCGTTTTTCCTGACGCAGACGCTGTTGCCATTGCTCAATGACGGCGGGCGCATCGTCAACATTTCCAGTGGCCTGGCCCGCTTCAGCCTGCCGGGGCACAGCGCCTACGCGGCGATGAAAGGCGCGATGGAAGTGCTGACCCGTTACCAGGCCAAGGAACTCGGCGCGCGCAACATCGCGGTGAACATCCTGGCACCGGGTGCGATAGAAACCGATTTCAGTGGCGGCGCCGTGCGCGACAACCCCGAGTTGAACACGCTGGTGGCGAACAACACCGCCCTGGGACGCGCCGGTTTGCCGGACGACATCGGCGCCGCGATTGCGCTGCTGCTGGCGCCGGGCAGCCAGTGGATCAATGGCCAGCGCATCGAGGCGTCGGGAGGGATGTTTTTGTAAACCGTAGGAGCTGGCTTGCCAGCGAAGGGGTCGGCACATCCAACAGTGATGTCGCTGGATCATCCGCCTTCGCTGGCAAGCCAGCTCCTACAGGCCTCATTGCTGACCATGCATTACGGTTATGAGTGAGTGATGCTCGCACGCACTACTAACCGCTCGCGCAGCACGTCATACACCCAGTGGTAAACGTAGGTGTACGGCAGGAAGAACAGCAGCACACCGATATCCAGCACAAACGCCTGCCACAGGCTGACATTCAGCCACCAGGCGATCAGCGGCACACCGAGGGCGACCAGGCCGCCTTCGAACAACAGCGCATGCACCATGCGGACCCAGGCGTTGTGCACGATGGCCCAGCGCCTCAGCAGGCGATCAAACATACCGTTGAACACCACGTTCCAGGCCAGGGCCAGGGCAGCCATGGCAGTGGTCACAGCGCCCATGTCCAACATCGGTTTGTCCATGATCCAGGCCAGCAACGGGGTACAGATCAGGATGGCCAGCAGTTCGAAGCCGATGGCTTGAAAAATACGTTCAGTAATGGACTTGTTGGCGATCATGGCCGAATTCCTTGAGTGACTGTGGTTGCCATGATCAGTCATCACACCGATACTTCATAACCAATAACCATCGATCAAGGCGATAGTTCATGGCCTCTCACGAAGTGTTGCTGGCGTTTGTCGAAGCGGCGACCCAAGGCTCGTTCTCCGCCGCGGCGCGCAAGCTGGGCCGCAGTCAGTCGACCATCAGCGCCGCGGTGGCCAGCCTGGAAATCGACCTGAACCTGACACTGTTCGACCGCAGCAGCCGCAAGCCCGGGCTGACCCCGGCCGGGCACGTCATGCTGCAACGGGCCGAAGACATCCTGGCCGCCACCAGTCGCCTGGCAATGACCGCCAGCCAACTGTCCCAAGGGGTGGAAGCGAAGCTGACGGTGGCGCTGTCCGATACCTATCAGTCGGACCGTTTCGAAGCCGCCCTCAGTGCCTTCGAGCAGCGTTACCCGGACCTTGAGCTCGAATGCCTGATCGCCGAATGCGATGACCTGGTGTCCCTGGTGCAAAGCGGCCGGGCGCAGATTGCCTTCGCCGAAATGCAGGACAGCTACCCGCCGGACCTGGTCAGCTCGACGGTGGACGAGCGCACGGAAATCGCCTTGTTCGTGTCCCCGACACACCCGTTGGCGACGCTGGCGCACGTCGACCGGGACGTACTGCAGCTACACCGCGAGCTGCGCCTGGCCACCATCATCAATCCCTATGAAAGCCGGGCGAAGGGCCGCGTCTGGTCGGCGCCGAGTTATCTGATGCTGCTGGAAATGGCCCAGGGCGGATTCGGCTGGGCACCGTTGCCCCGCTGGCTGGTCGAGCGGTTCGGGCCTGGCACCTTGCAGGAACTGGTGGTGCGCGGCTGGCCGAAAACGGTGTCGGTGGATGCGTTGTGGTCGCGGCTCAATCCGCCGGGGCCGGCGGGGAACTGGTTGCTGGGCAAGATGCTGGAATGAAGGTCCTTCGGCCCTTATCGCGGGCAAGCCACGCTCCCACAGATATCGAGTACGCCATCAATCTCTGTGGGAGCGAGCTTGCTCGCGATGAGGCCCGCAAGATCACATCACTCCAACGCCTTGAGCCGCTCTTCGATAAACCGCCGCTCCGGCTCTTGCCGGGTCAACTCTAGCGCCCGTTCCCACGCCGCCCGCGCCTCTTGCTGGCGACCCAGTTGCCAACAGAACTGTGCCCGCGCCGAATACGCCAGGTGGTAATCGAGCAGCTCTCCCCGCTCCAGAATGGCGTCCACCAGCGTCAACCCCGCCAACGGTCCATCGCGCTGCGAAATCGCCGCCGCCCGATTCAACTCGATCACCGGCGACGGCACCGCCCGCAGCAGCACGTCATACAGACCGACGATCTGTGGCCAATCGGTTTCCCCCGCCGTCGGGGCTTCGGCGTGCACCGCCGCGATGGCCGCTTGCAGGCAATAGGGGCCGAAGCGTCCCATGGTCAGCGCCCGCTCGACCAGCGTGCAACCTTCGCTGATCAACCCGGCGTCCCACAGCGAACGGTCCTGCTCGTCCAGCACGATCAGCTCGCCGCTCGCCGAGGTCCTGGCCGGGCGGCGCGACTCGTGCAGCAACATCAACGCCAGCAAGCCCATGACCTCCGGCTCCGGCAGCAATTCCACCAGCAACCGACCGAGACGGATCGCTTCGCGGGTCAAATCCTCGCGGATCAGTTCAGCGCCGATGGACGCTGAATAACCCTCGTTGAACACCAGATAAATCACCCGCAATACGCTGTCCAGACGCTCAGGCAACTCAGCCCGTGTCGGCACTTGATAAGGGATTTTCGCATCACGGATCTTCGCCTTGGCACGCACGATGCGCTGGGCGATGGTGGCCGGGGCCGAGAGAAAGGCCCGGGCGATTTCTTCCGTGGTCAGGTCGCAGACTTCCCGCAGCGTCAGCGGCACTTGCGCATCCGCCGCCAGGGCCGGGTGGCAGCAGGTGAAGATCAGCCGCAGGCGATCGTCTTCCACGTCTTCATCACTCCAGTCGGCCTGTTCCAGCGCCTCCAGTTGTGCGATCAGCAAGGGCTGCGACGCGGCAAAACGCGCGCGCCGACGCAAGGCATCGATGGCCTTGAAACGCCCGGTGGACACCAGCCAGGCCCGCGGATTGGCGGGCACGCCATCGCGCTGCCAGCGTTCGACCGCGACGAAAAACGCCTCGTGCAAGGCCTCTTCGGCGAGGTCGAAGTCCCCCAGCAAGCGAATCAGGGTCGCAAGAATGCGCCGCGAGTCTTCGCGATAGACCCGTTCGACCTGCGCCTGAACCGGCAGCCCCGGCATTTTAAGGATTCAACTGCCGAACGGGGCGCACTTCGACACTGCCCACCCGGGCCGCCGGAATGTTTCCGGCGACCTGGATGGCTTCGTTGAGGTCCCTGGCGTCGATCAGGTAGAAGCCGGCCAACTGCTCCTTGGTTTCGGCGAACGGGCCGTCGGTGATCGACATCTTGCCGTTGCGCATGCGTACCGTGGTGGCGGTCTGTACCGATTGCAGGGCCTCGGCGGCGACCATCCGGCCACTGCCCTGGATCGACTCGGCATAGGCCATGCACTCTTCGTCCTTCGGGCTTTCCGGTAGCGAATGCAGCAGGTGCTCGTCGCTGTAGACCAGGCATAAGTACTTCATCACGCTCTCCTTATCGAACGGATCAACTATGGCCGCAGATCGGCAATCTGGCGCGGCTTGCCGATGAAAATCTCAGGGCTTGAGGTCGAACAGCGTCGCGCCGGTCTGCATGTCGAAAGGCGCCGACCAGTGTTCATGGACGATCTGCCACAGCCCCGCTTCCTGTCGATAGCACTGCGAGACACGCATCCAGCAGGCCTGGGTTTCGCCCTTCTCGTTGGTGCCACCGCAATGGGCCAGCCAGTGGGCGAAAGCGATCTCCTGGGACGGTTCGATGGTGACTTCGTGGAACTCGAAAATATGCGGGCCGGGGCACATTTTCATGCATTCCTGCCAATGTGCGCGGTATGCCTCCTTACCCTTGAATTGCAGGGCCTTGACCGCGTCGAAGGAGACGATGTCGTCGGCGTACAGGGTCATGACCTTATCCACGTCCTTGGCCATGACGGCCTGGCGATAGTTCTCGATCAGGTTATGGATCTGGGTGTGTGAGTTCATGGTGATTCTCCGTGGATTTTATTGTGAAGACACCCTTAGTCGCCTGACGATCCAGCGAATCGACAAGTGAAATAAAAATAATCCAAACGGCCGGAATCGCTAGAATCCGAGGCTCTATTGATGTTGGAAAAGGATACCCCCGTGACAGCCCGACTCGTGCCTTACGAAAGTCTGAATACGCAGCAGCGTCAACAGGTCGAGGCCATCGAAGTGCATCCGCAGCAAATCAGGTTTTGCGGTGATATCCACGGTGCATTGCACACCTTGTTGTCCAGGCCCGGCCCGGGAGTCAAAGGATTTGCCCTGCTGGCCGAAGATATCCCCGTGGCCTTCCTGCTACTCAAGCGCCCTCCGGTATTGCCGGCCTGGGCCGATGAGCACAGCGCCACCCTGCATGCCCTGCAAGTCGATCAACGCGCCCAGGGCAAAGGCTACGGCAAGGCCTGCCTGCAAGCGCTGCCCGAGGCGGCGCGCCTGGCCTGGCCGGAAATCCGGGGGCTGGAGCTGTCGGTGGATGCCGACAACGAAGCTGCCATCGCCCTGTACGCCAGGTTTGGTTTTGTCGACAGCGGCGAGGCGTACAAGGGGCGGATCGGTTATGAGCGGCGGATGGGGTTGGTGTTCTAGGCACGGGACCAACAATCGACACAAAAACACTGATTGGGTGGAGGCAACGGGCTTGCGCCCGTTACCCCTCCCACACCACCGGACGTGCGGTTTTCCGCATCCGGCGGTTGAACAGCTCAGCAAGGGGCTGAGGCGAAGTCCTGCGGCGTCCACAGTC
>NZ_JAGYGN010000032.1:0-67273 GCF_019947515.1 Pseudomonas sp. A-B-19 | reverse complement strand
GGGACAGAAGAGGGGGGTAGGGGGGGCGAATACGTAGGTGAGAAAATATTTGAAGTAAAGCAGTGATGACCAGCATCGACACATGGTCTCCGTGGATTGCAATTACTGTTGCCGGCGGCCCAATTCTGGTAGGCGTTGTGAACATCGCTTACTGCTTCTACCTGAGCCGCCGTCATCTGGATGCCATGATGGAGGCCTTGAAAAACAGTCGCCACATCCTCATTTGGGGGCCAGTATGGCGGCGCCAGGGCTGGTTTGGCGGGTATGCGCTGGTCTCTACAATTGCCGGTATGGTGGTGTGGCCGAATGCGTACATCCGCTATGGCCAAGTGGCCTCTGAAGATATCGAGAATTTTCCGCCTCACCTGAAACGTCTTCTGGTCATTTATGCAGTGGGTGTGACGGTCACTCTAACCGGGATGGCAATTACATACGTGCTACTGGAACTCAGATAACCCGATACCTGAATTTCCAAGTTGTCATTGAAGCACCAAAGGAAAAAACGGCACCAAAAGGTGCCGTTTTTGTTTGTGCCTGCCCCAACGCCTTCGCGAGCGTGCTCGCTAAGAGTTCGTCAGACAACCTATAGTATGACGATCTTTTTATGTTTAAAACCCAAAATTGGACAGCAAAAAGGTGACGTTATACGTCGATGCTACGGGTCTACTCTAGGCTCTTCTATCCAAGTAATTCGCTACTAATTACATCTAGGCAGGCTGTTACGTTGGTATTGATATTCCGTCCGAGTTTTCGTTGGTGCGAGTCAATATCTATATAATCTTGTTTCCAAAAAAAATAGAAATTAAATACAAGAGCCAGCCAGCGCAGAGACTGAAAATTATTGTTCGCTTGAATTTTTTTGAGTAAGGTCGTTTGCTGTAGTGAGCTATGGCTACTGCTAGTAAGCCCACTGATAATAAAGTTATGGCCAATACTGGAATGATGATTTCCAATCCGTTAAATTCGTACCAAGCTACTCCACTACGCTTCTTGCTATAGGGGAATGCTATGTGTTGATTGTGAATTGATTGAGCTGCTATTGAGATGAAAGTCAAAGCAACGGTGCCGAGCAATAAAGTTAGTCGCCAGCGTGGTGCTTCGTCTTGAATGATGGGGTGGTGCACTTTTTTTCTACACGAATAGCAATTTCCGTGTTTAATTCTGGATGGCCCTGTAGTGTTTGGCGCGTGGCAACTGTTACATCTTTTTATTTTTGACTTCATTGATAAATTGTCCATCGCCGTTATTTAAGCCAGTCCACTAGCGTCCAAAAGTGGCCGTACACCTGGGGCGAGGGAGGTGGCTCCCGCGGTCCGGTCAGCGCTCGGGTGATGTAGACGCCAGAACTTCAGGCAGTTGCTGTTTTCCTGTCGCACCGGCTTCACCGGGATTGAGATTTCTTCACAGTCCAGGGGGAGCAAGCTCCCTCGCACAGAAGTGTGTCGTTGCCTCTCTTTGGCCGGGGGGCTCAAAGCCCTCGGCCAACTCAGAAGTAATCCTTCGTTTTATTGTCTACACCTGAAAGCCGGCCACTATCTTAGAAGCAACTGCGCCGGTTGTATGTCAGTTGCATCCGGTCTCCTTGCAGGCACTTTCCGAGAAAGGGGAGAGCAATCCCCCAAACGCAAAAACGGCACCCGAAGGTGCCGTTTCCGTTTTCTACCAAGTGTCGCTCAAGCGATCAACCCGCCAGACCCGACTGTTGAACCAGGTTCAGCAGCGGTTGTGGGTAGACGCCGAGGAAGAACGCGACCAGGGCGATAGCCAGCAGCATCACGCCACCTGCCTTCTGTTCCCAGTGCAGCTGGGCATCGACGCGACGCAGGTTCGGTTCGATCAGGTACAGGGTGACCATGACGCGCAGGTAGTAGAAGACGCCAATGGCGCTGCCCAGTACCAGGGAACCGACCAGCCACCACTGATGGGACTCGACGCCGGTGGCGATGATGTAGAACTTGCCGATGAAGCCCGCGGTCAGCGGGATGCCGGCCAGGGACAGCATCATCACGGTCAGGACGGCGGTCAGGTACGGACGACGCCAGAACAGGCCGCGGTATTCGTACAGGGCGTCTGCGTCACGGCCTTTGTACGGCGAGGACATCAGGGTGATCACGCCGAACGCGCCAAGGCTGGTGATCACGTAGGTGACCAGGTACACACCAATGGCTTCCACGGCCAGGCCCTTGCTCGCCACCAGGGCGATCAGCAGGTAGCCGAAGTGGGCGATGGACGAGTAACCCAGCAGACGCTTGAGGTTGCTCTGGGTCAGGGCCAGCAGGTTACCGAACAGGATCGACGCGATGGCAATGATGGTCAGTACGTTGCTCAGCACGCCGCTGCTCGCCGCTGGCGAGATCTGGAACAGACGCACCATCACCGCGAACACTGCCACTTTCGAAGCGGTCGCCAGGAACGCGGCCACCGGTGCCGGAGCACCTTCGTACACGTCTGGAGTCCAGAGGTGGAACGGTACCAGCGACAGCTTGAACGCCAGGCCGATCAGCATCATGCCCAGGCCCAGTTGCGCCAGCGAGCTTGGCAGGCCAGTAGCCGCCAGCGCCTGGCCTATGCCGACAAAGCTCAGGGAGCCGGCGTCAGCGTAGAGCAGGGCCATACCGAACAACAGGAACGCGGAACCGGCCGCCGACAGCACCATGTACTTGATACCGGCTTCCAGCGAGCGCTTGTTGAAGAAGGCATAGGCCACCAGACCGTAGACCGGCACCGACAGCAGTTCCAGGCCGACGAACAACCCGGCCAGGTGCTGCGCGCTGACCAGCACCAGGCCACCGGCGGCGGCCATCAGGATCAGCAGGTACAGTTCTTCACGGTTGCCCGGGTAACCCGTGCCGCCATCGCCGAGGTAGGCGTGGGCGAGGGTGACGCAGGCGAGGGTGGCGACCAGGATCAGCGCCATGTACAGGCAGGCGAAGGTGTCGATCTGCAGCAACGGCGTCACGGCCAGGGGCGCGACTTTCAGGGCAGGCAGGATCGACAGCAGTGCCAGGTTCAGACCCGCCACGGACAGCAGGAAGGTCTGGGAGTGGTTGCGGCGCCAGGCGATCGCCAGCATCACCACGATGATCGTGGCGCTGGTGATCAACAGCGGCGCTAGCGCGATAAAGTGTTGAGTCGTGAATTCCATAGCGCTATTACCGGGCCGAAGCGAGTTGAGTGAAGGCGGTGCCGAGCCATTGCTGCACGCCATGCATCGTAGCGGCAGAGGTATCGAGGAACGGTTGTGGGTACACGCCGATGTAAATCAGCAGCGCGGCCAGACCGACCACCATGATCATTTCGCGACCGTCCATGCCATGCAGCACCGCGTCCGATTTCGACGGGCCGAAGTAGGCGCGGTGGATCATGATCAGCGAGTAGACCGAACCGAACACCAGGCCGGACGTGGCGATCACTGTGACCCATGGGGCGCTGGCGAAGGTGCCGATCAGGATCAGGAACTCACCGACGAAGTTACCGGTCGCCGGCAAGCCCAGGGACGCAGCTGCGAAGAACAGGCTGAGGGCCGGCAGGTAGGCGATCTTCGACCACAGGCCACCCATCTCGCGCATGTCGCGGGTGTGAGTGCGTTCGTACAACTGGCCACTCAGGATAAAGAGTGCTGCCGCGGACAAGCCGTGCGCCAGCATCTGCATCACCGCACCCTGCAGCGCCAGTTGGCTGCCGGAGTAGATGCCGATCAGTACGAAGCCCATGTGGGAAACGGACGAGAAGGCGATCAGACGCTTGATGTCGGTTTGCGCGAACGCCAGGAACGCACCGTAGAAGATCCCGATCAGACCCAGGGTCATGGCGAACGGCGCGAACTCGGCCGAGGCATTCGGGAACAGCGGCAGGGCGAAACGCAGCAGGCCGTAGGCCGCGGTTTTCAGCAAGATACCGGCGAGGTCGACGGAACCTGCAGTCGGCGCCTGGGCGTGAGCGTCAGGCAGCCAGGAGTGGAACGGCACGACGGGCAACTTGACCGCGAAGGCGATGAAGAAGCCGAGCATCAGGATGTACTCGGTGGTCATCGACATTTTGGTCTTCAACAGGTCGGCGTAGTTGAAGGTAATCACGCCGGTGTCGTTGAAGTTGACCAGTACCAGCCCCAGGATCGCCACCAGCATGATCAGGCCGGAAGCCTGAGTGAAGATGAAGAACTTGGTCGCCGCGTAGATCCGGGTTTTCTTGCCGTCCGAAGAACTGTGACCCCAGAGCGCGATGAGGAAGTACATCGGCACCAGCATCATTTCCCAGAAGAAGAAGAACATGAACAGGTCGAGGGCGAGGAACACGCCGACGACACCGCCCAGGATCCACATCAGGTTCAGGTGGAAGAAGCCCACGTGACGCTGGATCTCTTTCCACGAGCAGAGTACCGAGAGCACACCCAGCAGGCCGGTCAGCAGGATCATCAACAGCGACAGGCCGTCGAGGGCCAGGTGCACATTGATGCCGAAGCGCTGGATCCAGACTTGCTTGAACTCAAGCGCCCAGGTCGGATCGGCGCCAGGCTTTGGCGCAAATGAATAGTCACCGTTGGCCCACAGCCAGAGGCCGAGGGAGAGCAGCAGGGACATGGTGATCAGCGCAATCCAGCGGGGGAGGGTGGCGCCGAAGCGCTCACCCATCCAGCACAGCAGGCCGCCGATGAAGGGGATCAGGATTAGCCAAGGCAGAATCATGACGGGTTCGTTTCCTTTCGCAAATTCGCAAGGTTCATATCAGACCGCTACCAGCACGACGGCGCCGATGACCAGCACGGCACCAGCAGCCATCGAGGCGGCGTACCAACGCAGTTGACCGGTCTCGGTACGGCTCAGGGCGGTGTGACCGCCTTTGGCCATGCGCGGGATCAGACCGATGGTCTGGTCGAGCGGGTCTTTGCGCAGGATGTGGCTGATCGCCAGGTACGGCTTGACGAACAGTTTGTCGTAGATCCAGTCGAAGCCCCAGGCAGCGAACCACCAGGCCGAGAGGACACGGCCGATGCCGCTGTTGGCGATGGCGGTGACGAAGCGACGCTTGCCGAGGAACAGCAGCGCGGCCAGCAGGATACCGGACAGGGCGATGGCGCCCGAAGCGATTTCCAGGCTGTGCTTGGCTTCGCCGCCGGCATGGCCGACGCTTTGCGGCAGCACGCCGTGCAGTGGCGGAACGATCATCGCGCCGATGGCGGTGGACAATACGATCAGCACCGACAGTGGCAGCCAGTGGGCAATGCCGTGACCGGCGTGGGCTTCGGTCTTCACTTCACCGTGGAACGCGATGAAGATCAGGCGGAAGGTGTAGAGCGAAGTCATGAACGCGCCGACCAGACCTGCATAGAGCAGACCGTTGTTGCCGCTGGCGAACGCTTCCCAGAGGATTTCGTCCTTGGAGTAGAAGCCCGCGGTCACCAGAGGCAGGGCCGCCAGGGCCGCACCGCCGACGATGAAACTGGTGTAGGCCAGTGGCAGTTTCTTCCACAGACCGCCCATCTTGAAGATGTTCTGCTCGTGGTGGCAGGCAACGATCACCGAACCGGACGCGAGGAACAGCAGGGCCTTGAAGAAGGCGTGGGTCATCAGGTGGAAGATCGCGCCATCCCAGGCACCGACGCCCAGGGCCAGGAACATGTAGCCGATCTGGCTCATGGTCGAGTAGGCGAGGATACGCTTGATGTCGGTCTGGACCAGGGCTGCGAAACCTGCGAGAACCAGGGTCACGCCACCGACGACTCCTACCAGATGCAGGATTTCCGGCGCCAGGGTGAACAGGCCGTGGGTACGGGCGATCAGGTAGACGCCAGCGGTCACCATGGTTGCGGCGTGGATCAGTGCCGAAACCGGGGTAGGGCCGGCCATCGCATCCGCCAGCCAGGTTTGCAGCGGCAGTTGTGCGGATTTACCGACAGCGCCGCCCAGCAGCATCAGGGTGGCCATGACCATCCAGAAGTCGCCGGCCTGGAATTTCTGCGGAGCCAGCACCAGCAGTTCCTGGATGTTCAGCGTGCCCAGTTGGGCAAACAGAATGAACAGGCCGATGGCCATGAACACGTCACCGATACGAGTCACGATGAAGGCTTTGAGTGCAGCGTTACCGTTGTTGCGGTTGCTGTAGTAGAAACCGATCAACAGGTACGAGCACAGGCCCACGCCTTCCCAACCGAAGTACACGAACAGCAGGTTATCGGCCAGGACCAGGAACAGCATGCTGGCGATAAACAGGTTGGTGTACGCGAAGAAACGCGAGTAGCCGTCTTCACCGCGCATGTACCAGGAGGCGAACAGGTGGATCAGGAAGCCGACGCCGACGACCACGCCGAGCATGGTCACCGACAGGCCGTCCAGGTGCAGGGCGAAGTTCGGCGTGAAGCCTTCCACCGCCATCCATTGCCACAGCACCAGGGAGTAGTGACCACCTTCCGGTGGGGCGACGTTGAATTGCCAGATCACATAGGACGCGACGATCGCCGACAGGCCAATGGAGCCGACGCCGATCAGCGCCGAGAGGTTTTCCGAGAGGCGGCCACGAGAAAACGCCAGCAGCACAAAACCGATCAGAGGGAACAGGAAAGTCAGATAGAGAAGGTTCATCCGCGCATCTCACTGGCAGCGTCGATATCGAGCGTGTGGAAGCGGCGATACAGTTGCAGCAGGATCGCCAGGCCGATACTGGCCTCGGCGGCTGCCAGGCTGATCACCAGGATGAACATGATCTGTCCATCCGGCTGCGCCCAGCGGCTACCGGCAACGATGAACGCCAAAGCGGAGGCATTCATCATGACCTCCAGGCTCATCAGCACGAAGAGGATGTTGCGGCGGACCATCAGGCCGACCAGGCCGAGGCAGAACAGGATGCCGGCGACCGCCAGACCATGCTCCATAGGGATAGCAGGCATCGTCATTGCTCCTTGGCTTCGTTACGGCCCAGATGGAACGCCGTGACGGCTGCGGCGAGCAGCAGCATCGAGGCGAGTTCGACCACCAGCAGGTAAGGACCGAACAGGCTGATGCCCACGGCCTTGGCGTCTACGGTGGTGTGGCCGATGGCTTCACCGGTCTGGTGGGAGAACAGCACGTACAGCAGTTCCACCAGCAGCAGCGCGGCGAGGAGGACCGGGCCGCCCCAAATGCCGGGCTTGAGCCAGACGCGCTCTTGCTGAACCGAGGCCGGGCCCAGGTTCAGCATCATCACCACGAACACGAACAGCACCATGATGGCGCCAGCGTAGGCGATCACTTCCAGGACACCGGCGAACGGTGCGCCGAGGGCGAAGAACGTCATCGCCACGGCGATCAGCGAAATGATCAGGTAGAGCAGGGCGTGCACAGGGTTGGTGTTGGTGATCACGCGAAGCGTGGACACCACAGCGATACCCGATGCGAAATAGAAAGCGAATTCCATCTTTCTTCCTTAAGGCAGCAAGCTCTTCACGTTGATCGGTTCGGCTTCGTTCTGCGCGGAGCCCTTCGGCTTACCGGCAATCGCCATACCTGCAACACGATAGAAGTTGTAATCAGGGTTTTTGCCGGGGCCGGAGATCAAAAGATCTTCTTTCTCGTACACCAGGTCCTGACGTTTGAACTCGGCCATTTCGAAATCCGGCGTCAGCTGGATCGCGGTGGTCGGGCAGGCTTCCTCGCAGAGGCCGCAAAAGATGCAGCGCGAAAAGTTGATGCGGAAGAAGTCCGGGTACCAGCGACCGTCTTCGGTTTCAGCTTTCTGCAGCGAGATGCAACCGACCGGGCACGCCACGGCGCACAGGTTGCACGCTACGCAACGCTCTTCGCCGTCGGGGTCGCGGGTCAGCACGATACGCCCACGGTAGCGCGGCGGCAGGTAGACCGGTTCTTCCGGGTACTGCAGCGTGTCGCGCTTGCGGAAGGCGTGGCCGAAGATCATCACCAGGCTGCGAAGCTGGGTGTAGAAGCCATGCACGATGTCAAAAATGTACTTCATGATTCTATCCTCACTGAGCCGCGACGGCGGGCGTGTTGAGCAACACGATCGCAGCGGTCACCAGCATGTTGACGAGGGTCAGCGGCAGGCAGAACTTCCAGCTGAAATCCATCACTTGGTCATACCGTGGGCGCGGAATCGAGGCGCGCAACAGGATGAAGAACATGATGAAGAACGCGGTTTTCAACGCGAACCAGATGAACGGGATCTGCGGCAGAATGCCGAACGGACCGTGCCAGCCACCGAAGAACAAGGTTACCAGCAGCGCCGAAATCAACACGATGCCGATGTACTCGCCGACGAAGAACATGCCCCATTTCATGCCGGCGTATTCAATGTGGTAACCGTCGGCCAGTTCCTGTTCCGCTTCCGGCTGGTCGAACGGGTGACGGTGAGTCACGGCGACGCCAGCGATGAAGAAGGTCAGGAAACCGAAGATCTGCGGAATGACGAACCACAGGTTCTGCGCCTGGTATTCGACGATGTCGCGCATGTTGAACGAGCCGACCTGGATCACGATGCCCATCAGCGACAGGCCCATGAACACTTCGTACGACACGGTTTGTGCCGAGGCCCGCAAGCTGCCCAACAGGGCGAACTTGTTGTTGCTCGACCAGCCGGCGAACAGTACCGCGTAGACCGACAGGCCAGCCATGGCGAAGAAGAACAGGATGCCGATGTTGATGTCCGCGACACCCCAGGTCGGGGTGATCGGGATGATTGCGAAGGCAATCAGCAAGGCGCTCATGGCCACGACCGGCGCCAAAGTGAAGATCACTTTGTCGGCGAACGGCGGGGTCCAGTCTTCCTTGAAGAACATCTTGATCATGTCGGCGGCGATCTGGAACGCACCGAACGGGCCGACGCGGTTCGGACCGTAACGATCCTGCCAGAGGGCGAGCAGACGACGCTCGACCCAGCTCAGCAGGGCGCCGCAAACCACCACGGCGAGCAAAATCACCACGGCCTTGAGGACCGCGATGATGATGTCGATCACTTCAGGAGTGAACAAGGTCATTGCGCTGCCTCCTGCAGACCGTCAACGGGTTTGCCAAAGATGGCTGGCGGAATGCCGGCAATGCCCGCAGGCAGTGCCACCAGACCGGCGCCCAACTCTTCATTGATACGCAGTGGCAGACGCAGGGTCTGGCCGGCCACGTTCAGGCTGAGCATGGCACCGTCGTTGACGCCCAGGCGATCGGCTTCGGACTTGGCCAGTGCAACATAAGCAGCCGGGATGCGTTCCTGAACCGGAGCGGCTTTCGAAGAGTTCTCTTCGCTGCCGAACAGGTGGAAGAACGGCACGGCCTGCCAGGTACCTGGTGCCGGGTTGAACGCGCGCGGAACGCTGGCGAACCAGTTCAGCGAGTCACCGCTGGTTTCGATCAGGCGGGTGCCCGGGTCACCAGCGCGGATGTGACCACCGACTTCGTCCTGGAACTTGTTCCAGGCTTGCGGCGAGTTCCAGCCCGGAGACCAGGCGAACGGCACTTGCTGACGCGGTTCGGCCGAGCCCGAATAACCTTCCATGGAGAAGGCGAACGCGGTGTCCTTGTCCTGCGGGGTGCGCGGTTCGTGCACGTTGATGTCGGCGCGCATGGCGGTACGACCGGAGTAACGCAGCGGTTCGCGGGCCAGTTTCATGCCCTTGATGCGGAACGCGGCGGACGGCGCAGCGTCGACAATGCCGGCCAGTTGCGCAGTGCTCGAAGCAACGGCGGCAGTGACGTGGTCCAGTTGCGTCCAGTCGATTGGCTTGTTCAGCAGGGTTGCACGCAGGGCATGCAGCCAGCGCCAGCCTTCGTGAACCAGGATGCTCGCGTCCATGTATTGCGGGTCGAAAACCTGGAAGAAGCGCTGGGCGCGGCCTTCCTGGCTGACCAGGGTACCGTCGCCCTCAGCGAAGCTGGCGGCTGGCAGAACCAGGTGCGCGCGATCGCTGGTGGCAGTCTTCTGATGGTCGGCGACGATCAGCACTTTCGCGGCGGTCAGGGCGGCATCGACAAGGGCTTTGTCGGTACGGGTGTACAGATCGTTTTCCAGCACGACGATGGCGTCGGCACGACCAGAGATCACCGCTTGCAGCGCGGCGTCGACCGATTCGCCACCGAGCATGGCCAGGCCGAGGCTGTTGGCCTCAGGCACGATCAGGCTGATGGAACCGTTCTTCTCGCGCAGCTTCAACGCTTTGGCGATGTTGGCAGCAGCCTCGATCAGCGCTTTGGAGCCCAGGGAAGTACCGGCGATGATCAGCGGGCGCTTGGCTGCGAGCAGGGCGTCGGCGATGCGCTTGGCCAGCTCGAGGGCTTCAGTGTCCAGACCTTCAACGGCCGGTGCGCTGGCGTCGAGGGCGTGGGCCACGGCGAAGCCGATGCGGGCCAGGTCGTCGGGAGCGGCATGCACGCACTCTTCGGCGATGTCGTCGAGCTTGGTTTCAGCCAGGCTTGCAATGAACAGCGGGTTCAGCGCGTGCTGGCCGATGTTCTTCACGGCGGCGTCGAGCCAAGGCTGGACGCGCATGGCGTCGGCCATGTCTTCGGCCTTGCCCTTGACCGATTGACGCAGGGACAGGGCCATGCGTGCAGCAGTCTGGGTCAGGTCTTCACCGAGGACGAACACGGCATCGTGGTCTTCGATGTCGCGCATGTTCGGCACAGGCAGCGGGCTGTCCTTGAGCACTTGCAGGACCAGACGGATGCGCTCCAGCTCGGACGCTTCGATACCGGAGTAGAAGTGTTCGGCACCGACCAGTTCGCGCAACGCGTAGTTGCTTTCGAGGCTGGCGCGGGGCGAACCGATACCGACGATGTTGCGACCGCGCAGCAGGTCGGCGGCTTTATCCAGCGCTTCGTCGAGGCTCAGCTTGGCGCCGTTGGCCAGCAATGGCTGACGCGGGCGGTCTTCGCGGTTGACGTAGCCATAGCCGAAACGGCCACGGTCGCAAAGGAAGTACTGGTTCACCGAACCGTTGTAGCGGTTTTCGATGCGACGCAGCTCGCCGTAACGCTCGCCCGGGGAGATGTTGCAACCGCTGGAGCAGCCATGGCAGATGCTCGGCGAGAACTGCATGTCCCACTTGCGGTTGTAGCGCTCGGAGTGAGTCTTGTCAGTGAACACACCGGTCGGGCAGACCTCGGTGAGGTTGCCGGAGAATTCGCTTTCCAGCACGCCGTCTTCAACACGACCGAAGTACACGTTGTCGTGGGCGCCGAACACGCCGAGGTCGGTGCCGCCGGCGTAGTCCTTATAGAAGCGCACGCAGCGATAGCAAGCGATGCAGCGGTTCATTTCGTGGGAAATGAACGGGCCCAGTTGCTGGTTCTGGTGAGTACGCTTGGTGAAGCGGTAACGGCGCTCGTTGTGGCCGGTCATTACCGTCATGTCTTGCAGGTGGCAGTGACCGCCTTCCTCACAGACCGGGCAGTCGTGAGGGTGGTTGGTCATCAGCCATTCGACAACACTGGCGCGGAAGGCCTTGGACTCTTCATCTTCGATGGAGATCCAGGTGCCGTCGGTGGCAGGGGTCATGCAGGACATGACGATACGACCACGGGTGTCGTTCTCGTCGGTGTACTGCTTGACCGCGCACTGGCGGCAAGCGCCAACGCTGCCAAGGGCAGGGTGCCAGCAGAAATAAGGGATATCGAGGCCTAGCGACAGACATGCCTGTAACAGGTTGTCTGCCCCATCGACTTCGAGCTCTTTGCCGTCTACGTGGATAGTGGCCATGGTTCAAAGTTCTTCGTTGGCCCGGTGTCAGCGGGCGTGGCTAATGGAATCTTGTTATCCGCGTGAATCAACACAGCCGTTAAAGGCGTCATCACACGAAAAGCGAAGGGCACGGACCCTTCGCCTTTTTTAAGCGTTTACGCGCCGACCAGGATCGGCTTTGCCAGAGGCGGGACGGCGGCGCTGGCAGGCGCGATACCGGCTTCGAACTCTGGACGGAAGTATTTGATTGCGCTGCCCAACGGCTCCACGGCACCCGGTGCGTGAGCACAGAAGGTCTTGCCCGGACCGAGGAAACCGACCAGACCCAGCAGGGTCTCGATGTCGCCGGCTTGCCCTTCACCGTTCTCGATCGCGCGCAGCAGCTTGACGCTCCACGGCAGACCGTCACGGCACGGGGTGCAGAAGCCGCAGGATTCGCGGGAGAAGAACTCTTCCATGTTGCGCAGCAAAGACACCATGTTGACGCTGTCGTCCACCGCCATGGCCAGGCCGGTACCCATACGGGTGCCGACTTTGGCGATGCCGCCGGCGTACATTTGTGCGTCCAGGTGTTCCGGCAACAGGAAGCCGGTACCGGCGCCGCCAGGCTGCCAGCACTTGAGCTTGTAACCGTCGCGCATGCCGCCGGCGTAGTCTTCGAACAGTTCGCGACCGGTGACGCCGAACGGCAGTTCCCACAGGCCAGGGTTCTTGACCTTGCCGGAGAAGCCCATGAGCTTGGTGCCCATGTCTTCGCTGCCTTCGCGAGCCAGGGACTTGTACCAGTCCACGCCGTCGGCAATGATCGCCGGCACGTTGCACAGGGTCTCGACGTTGTTCACGCAAGTCGGCTTGCCCCACACGCCAACGGCAGCCGGGAACGGCGGCTTGGAGCGCGGGTTGGCGCGGCGGCCTTCGAGGGAGTTGATCAATGCGGTTTCTTCACCGCAGATGTAACGCCCGGCGCCGGTGTGGACGAACAGCTCGAAATCAAAACCCGAACCCAGGATGTTCTTGCCCAGCAGGCCAGCAGCCTTGGCTTCTTCCACGGCACGGTTCAAGTGCTTGGCGGCGGTGGTGTACTCGCCACGCAGGAAGATGTAGCCACGGTAGGTTTTCAGGGCGCGGGCGCTGATCAGCATGCCTTCGATCAGCAGATGGGGCAATTGCTCCATCAGCATGCGGTCTTTCCAGGTGTTCGGCTCCATTTCATCCGCGTTGCATAGCAGGTAGCGGATGTTGATGGATTCGTCCTTGGGCATCAGGCCCCACTTCACGCCAGTGGGGAAACCTGCACCGCCGCGACCCTTGAGGCCGGAATCTTTCACGGTCTGGACGATGTCGTCCTGGGCCATGTCGGCGAAGGCCTTGCGCGCAGCGGCGTAACCGTTCTTGGCCTGGTATTCGTCGAGCCAGACGGCTTCGCCGTCGTCACGCAAACGCCAGGTGAGCGGGTGAGTCTCGGCCGAACGCTTGATGCGGTTGGCAGGACCGAAGGAAGTCAGGGTCATACGTAGCCCTCGAGCAATTTGGCAACGCCGGCTGGCTGCACATCACCGAAAGTGTCGTCGTCGATCATCAGTGCCGGCGCCTTGTCGCAGTTGCCGAGGCAGCAGACTGGCAGCAGGGTGAAACGACCGTCGGCGGTGGTCTGACCCAGGCCGATGCCCAGCTTGCTCTGGATTTCGCTGACCACGGACTCGTGGCCGCCGATGTAGCAGACCATGCTGTCGCAGACGCGAATGATGTGACGGCCCACTGGCTGACGGAAGATCTGGCTATAGAACGTGGCCACACCTTCAACGTCGCTGGCCGGGATGCCGAGGATCTCGCCGATGGCGTACAAGGCGCCGTCCGGCACCCAGCCGCGTTCCTTCTGGACGATCTTCAGGGCTTCGATCGACGCCGCGCGCGGGTCTTCGTAGTGATGCAGCTCGTGCTCGATGGCCGAGCGCTCGGTTTCACTCAAGGTGAAACGGTCTGTCTGGATAAGCGTGCTATTCATGCTTAGCGGTCCACGTCGGCCATAACGAAATCGATACTACCCAGGTACGCAATCAAGTCCGCGACCATGCTGCCTTTGATCACCGAAGGGATCTGCTGCAGGTGCGGGAAGCTTGGGGTGCGAATCCGGGTGCGGTAGCTCATGGTGCCGCCATCGCTCGTCAGGTAATAACTGTTGATGCCCTTGGTCGCTTCGATCATCTGGAAGGATTCGTTGGCCGGCATGACCGGGCCCCACGAAACTTGCAGGAAGTGCGTGATCAAGGTTTCGATGTGCTGCAGGGTGCGCTCTTTCGGCGGCGGCGTGGTCAGCGGGTGATCCGCCTTGTACGGGCCTTCCGGCATGTTGCGCAGGCACTGGTCGATGATCCTGATGCTCTGGCGCATCTCCTCGACACGCACGATGCAGCGGTCGTAGGCATCGCCATTGGCGGCCAGCGGCACTTCGAATTCGAAGTTCTCGTAGCCCGAGTACGGGCGCGCTTTACGCAGGTCGAAATCGCAACCGGTCGAACGCAGGCCGGCACCGGTGACACCCCATTCCAGGGCCTCTTTGGTGTTGTAGTCGGCGACGCCGATGGTCCGGCCACGCAGGATGCTGTTGTCCAGTGCGGCTTTCTGGTATTCGTCCAGGCGCTTGGGCATCCACTCGACGAAATCCTTGACCAGTTTTTCCCAGCCCCGCGGCAGGTCGTGGGCGACGCCACCGATGCGGTACCAGGCCGGGTGCAGGCGGAAACCGGTAATGGCTTCGATCACCGTGTACGCGCGCTGACGGTCGGTGAAGGTGAAGAACACCGGGGTCATGGCGCCGACGTCCTGGATGTAGGTACCCAGGAACAGCAGGTGGCTGGTGATCCGGAAGAACTCGGCCATCATGATGCGGATGACGTCGACCTTCTCCGGCACCTTGATGCCGGCCAGCTTCTCGACCGAGAGCACGTACGGCAGGTTGTTCATCACGCCGCCGAGGTAGTCGATACGGTCGGTGTACGGGATGAAGCTGTGCCAGGACTGACGCTCGGCCATTTTCTCGGCACCACGGTGGTGGTAACCGACGTCCGGCACGCAGTCGACGATCTCTTCGCCGTCCAGCTGCAGGATGATGCGGAACGCACCGTGGGCGGAAGGGTGGTTCGGGCCAAGGTTGAGGAACATGTAGTCCTCGTTCGGGCCGGAACGCTTCATGCCCCAGTCTTCCGGCTTGAAACGCGCGGATTCTTCCTCGAGCTGTTGCTTGGCCAGGTTCAGGGTGAACGGGTCGAACTCGGTGGCACGGGCCGGGAAGTCCTTGCGCAGCGGGTGACCTTCCCAGGTCGGCGGCATCATGATACGCGACAGGTGCGGGTGGCCGGTGAAGTGGATGCCGTACATGTCCCAGACTTCACGCTCGTACCAGTTGGCGTTCGGCCAGATGCTGGTGACGGAAGGCAGGTTGAGGTCGCTCTCGGACAAGGCGACCTTGATCATCACGTCACTATTACGTTCGATCGACATCAGGTGATAGAACACGGAGAAGTCGACGCCGTTCGGCAGCCCTTGACGCTTGGTGCGCAGACGCTCGTCCACGCCATGCAGGTCATAGAGCATGACGTACGGCTTGGGCAGGTTGCGCAGGAAAGTCAGGACTTCGACGAGTTTGGCGCGGGCAACCCAAAGCACCGGCATGCCGGTGCGGGTAGGCTGGGCGGTGAACGCCTCCGAGCCAAAACGGTTGTTCAGTTCGACGACCACATCCTGGTCGTCTGCCTTGTAAGGCGGGATGTACAGAGCACTGCCTGTAGTCATGGTTATTTATCGCTTTCGGTCAACGTAAAGAATGAAGCCAGGTTCTCGTTCCATGGAAAGAGGCAGATCTGGATCAGACTTCGTCGGGGCTGCGCAGGTTGGTTACCTGAATACGCTGTTCGCGGCGCTTTTCCTTTTCGGAAGGCATCTCGGCGCGGTACACGCCTTGATCGCCAACGACCCAGGAAAGTGGGCGACGCTCCTGTCCAATCGACTCCTGCAACAGCATCAGGCCTTGCAGGAAAGCTTCAGGGCGGGGCGGGCAGCCAGGCACGTAGACGTCCACGGGCAGGAACTTGTCCACCCCTTGAACGACTGAGTAGATGTCGTACATGCCACCGGAGTTGGCGCACGAACCCATGGAGATGACCCATTTAGGCTCGAGCATTTGCTCGTAGAGACGCTGAATGATCGGCGCCATCTTGATGAAGCAGGTACCGGCGATAACCATGAAATCCGCCTGACGCGGCGATGCCCGGATAACCTCGGCGCCAAAGCGCGCGATGTCGTGGGGCGCCGTGAAGGCGGTGGTCATTTCCACGTAGCAGCACGAAAGACCGAAGTTGTACGGCCACAGGGAGTTCTTGCGCCCCCAGTTGATCGTGCCGTTAAGCACGTCTTCGAGCTTGCCCATGAAAATGTTTTTGTGGACTTGATCTTCTAACGGATCGGAAACGGTTTCCCGCTGGCCAATCGGATACTGCTCGTTAGGAGCATCGGGGTCGATCCTGGTGAGATTGTATTGCATTGCCAAAGCCTCATTGTTTCAGCTTCGCTTGCCGCTTGCGCCGAGCTTCCGGAGCCCAGTCAAGGGCGCCCACTCGGAATAGGTAGACAAGGCCTGCCAACAGAATTGCTATGAAAACGAGAGCTTCGACGAATCCGGTCCAGCCGCTTTCGCGGACGGACACAGACCAGGCAAAGAGAAAGAGGGCTTCGATATCGAAGATCACGAAGAGCATCGCGACCAGATAGAATTTGGCTGAGAGCCGCAAGCGGGCGCCACCTGTAGGTAGCATGCCGGACTCGAACGGTTCGTTTTTGCTGCGGCCCCAGGCTTTTGACCCAAGGAGGCTGGAGACGCCCAGCATGAAGGCGCAGAGGCCGACGACGCCTAGAAGGAAAATGGCAAAGCCCCAGTTATGGGCCATGAGTCCTGTCGCTTCGGGCATGCTGGTAATCCTTAACAGAGAGCAAAGGTCTCTGAGCTTGAAAAGAAACAAAAGCAGTGACGATATGTCGCAGCAATCAATCCCGCTGATTTTATGGCTAAACACCCGGCAAGTAAAATTCCTGTAGCGAAATTTATTATAGGAATAAGGACATAGCGAGCCTTAAAACGCCCACAGGCCTTGCGGCTCGGGCATTAGCCGGAATTTCGTCAATTATGTTTTGTAAGGAATGTAACGAACATTGTTGCCTATAAATGATAATCAGTATTATTTGTAGTGGTTTTTAAACTGCTTGGCCTTCGGATACTCGGGAAGTTGCCTTATATGAGCGTTACAGCAAGTAGCGGCGGAGTGCGTTTTAGCGGATTTTTCTGACAGTGATGGCGCTCTGGATCAATGTTTCACCCGGGCAGTGATTGTGACGCGAAACCCGTAGGAGCTGGCTTGCCAGCGAAGGCGTCCGTTCATTCAATGCATGGCTTTCGGTCCTCTTCGCTGGCAAGCCAGCTCCTACAAGGATGGGTGAAATCGCAGGCAAAAAAAACGCCCCGAACCAGTCGGGGCGTCAGATTTGCGGCGTTGCGGTTTCTAGTGGGTCCGCAACGGCCGTTTGCTCAGGCGAAGCAGATCAGTGGAACTGTTCTTCTTCAGTCGAACCGGTCAGTGCGGTTACCGAGGACGAGCCACCCTGGATCACGGTGGTCATGTCGTCGAAGTAGCCGGTGCCCACTTCCTGCTGGTGCGCGACGAAGGTGTAGCCCTTGGCGGCGTCAGCGAATTCCTGCTCTTGCAGCTTCACGTAGGCAGTCATGTCGTTGCGGGCGTAGTCGTGCGCCAGGTTGAACATGCTGTGCCACATGTTGTGAATGCCGGCCAGGGTGATGAACTGGTGCTTGTAGCCCATGGCGGACAGTTCGCGCTGGAACTTGGCGATGGTCGCGTCGTCCAGGTTTTTCTTCCAGTTGAAGGAAGGCGAGCAGTTGTACGACAGCAGTTGGTCCGGGTATTCCTTCTTGATCGCTTCGGCGAAGCGACGGGCTTCTTCCAGGTCCGGCTTGGCGGTTTCGCACCAGATCAGGTCGGCGTACGGCGCGTAGGCCAGGCCGCGAGCGATGGCCTGGTCCAGACCGGCGCGAACCTTGTAGAAACCTTCCTGAGTACGCTCGCCGGTCACGAATGGCTTGTCGTACGGGTCGCAGTCGGAGGTCAGCAGGTCAGCGGCGTTGGCGTCGGTACGGGCCAGGATGATGGTCGGAGTACCGGCAACGTCGGCCGCCAGACGGGCAGCGGTCAGCTTCTGTACGGCTTCCTGGGTAGGAACCAGTACCTTGCCGCCCATGTGGCCGCATTTTTTCACGGAAGCCAGTTGGTCTTCGAAGTGAACGCCGGCGGCGCCTGCTTCGATCATGCTCTTCATCAGCTCGTAAGCGTTCAGTACGCCGCCGAAGCCGGCTTCAGCGTCAGCCACGATGGGTGCGAAGTAGTCGATGTAGCCATCGTCGCCCGGGTTCTTGCCGGCTTTCCACTGGATCTGGTCGGCGCGACGGAACGAGTTGTTGATGCGCTTGACCACGGTTGGAACCGAGTCCACCGGGTACAGCGACTGGTCCGGGTACATCGATTCGGCGGAGTTGTTGTCCGCAGCCACTTGCCAGCCCGACAGGTAGATCGCCTGGATACCGGCCTTGACCTGTTGTACGGCCTGGCCGCCGGTCAGGGCGCCCATGCAGTTGACGAAATCTTTCTCAGGACGGAAGGCCGGCTTGGCACCCTGGGTGACCAGGTTCCACAGCTTCTCGGCGCCCATTTTTGCAAAGGTGTGCTCAGGTTGAACCGAGCCACGCAGGCGGACGACGTCAGCAGCGGAGTAAGTGCGTGTCACGCCTTTCCAGCGCGGGTTTTCAGCCCAGTCTTTTTCGAGGGCTGCAATTTGCTGTTCGCGTGTCAGTGCCATGGGAGATAAACCTCGTCGCGTCTTTATGAAAAGTTGTTCTGCGGTGGAAAATTCCTGCGCTCGCTGACCAGAAGCTTGAGCGGTCAAGTCGGATTCGGCGGGGAGGGCGACGGGATGAACGATCGGCTCGAGGGGAAGTGAGCAGGTAAAGGCGAACTGCGGGCGCATTCGGGCGTCGTGGGCCTTGGTGCGAACATCAGTGTGGTGCCGGGTTACCTATAACGCTTCCGTCCCTCGGGACAACTTCGTTCCAGTCGACAACCTCGTCAAACACACCTTGTGGGCGGTACAGACACGAAGCGGTTCGCGGGGTAGGTGCGAACATCGCTTCGAAGGCCCTTGCCAGGGCCTCTGATTAGCGGGAGCGAGGCCATCATGCCTTCGCTTTTTTGGCTCGTCAAACGTTTTGTAGTGCTTTTTTTCTGGCACTACATCTTTAGTCTAATACGACTCGTCAGTCAGTTTTTGGTGCTTTAGTCCAGGGTGTCGACTTTCACCCGCAAGGTCATGTCGTTGCGGCTCTGGGTCGAGTAACTGCGGGTCTGGCCTTGTTTGTCGGCCTGGGTCTGGCCGTTGACCCCGGCCAGCAGGATCCACTCACCGAGGTGGCCGGTGACGGTTGTGTCGGTGCTTTGTACGTTCACTACATCGGGACGCTCCTGGCTCATACGGTCACGGTTGGTACTGATCGACAGGTGAACGATGTCGCCGGTGACGTTTGCCGTGACGTAGAAACCCTGGGTGACGTTGCGGTATTCAGTCTGGTTGCGGTAACCGCCATAGGCGTCGCTCTGGCTGCTGGTGATCGGCACGCTCTGGCCGACCTGGATCAGTGCTGGCGCGCCTTCGCTGGCCTGCACTTGCTGAATGCCGCCGTCGCGACTGTCGGTGCTGTAGTTGATGGTGTGTGTCTGGCTGGGTTTGGCACCATTCACCGAGTAATTCTGGTCGCCCTGGAAGTTGTTGTCGCTGGTGTCGACAGTGATCAGCAGGCGCTTGGGTGCTGTATCGAGTTGGGAAAGAAGGGCTTTAAGTTCGTCGATTTTGCGCTGATCGGCGTTGACGATCAGTTGACTGCCGTAGGCACTGACCTGGCCGTCCTTGCCGATGAAATCCTGCGCCACGGGCAGCATGTCGGCGCTGGTATGGTAGTTCAGCGGCACGATTTCGGTGGCTGCCAAGACCGAAAAACTGCAGGTCACCAGCAGTGTGGTGAGCAGGGTGCGTAGGGACATGTCCGTTATCTCCGGCTTTGTGGTGTGTGTGTAGGAGCGAGCTTGCTCGCGATGGACTTGAGAGCGCCGCGGGGTGTCAGACTTCACGCATTACCGTTGACGACCATCGTCGGAACGCCGCCCGGAGCAAGCTCGCTCCTACAAGTGTTGATATTGTCAGTTTGTCGGCCCGGGATGGGGCAAGTTGAATGGTAGACAGCAAAACGCCCCGGCATCGGTTGATGGCGGGGCGTTTTGTGGTGTTTGCATGCAGCTTTTGTGGCGAGGGGGCTTGCCCCCGTTGGGTCGCGAAGCGGCCCCAAGATTTTAGGGCTGCTGCGCAGCCCAACGGGGTGGTGCGGCATTCCGACAAGCCCCCTCGCCACAAGGTATCAGGCCGAATGCCGAACCATGTCCACATGCGGAATCCCGGCTTCCAGGAACTCCTCACTGACCATGTGAAAGCCCAGGCGCTCATAGAACGCCGTGGCTTGTACCTGGGCGCTGAGCATCTGCTGCTTGAGTCCGCGCTCTTCGGCTTCGCCAATCACCGCTTGCATCAGCGCATCGCCGACTTTCAGGCCGCGCCAGTCCTTGAGTACTGACACCCGGCCGACGTGCCCATCGGGCAGCAGGCGGGCGGTACCGATTGGAAAGTCGCCTTCATAAGCGAGGAAATGCACTGCGTCAATGTCATCGGCATCCCATTCCAGTTCAGGCGGAACTGACTGCTCGGCAACGAACACCGCTTCACGAATGCGCCGGATCTCGGCGTTGTCCTTTTGCCAGTCTGCGACACGTACGCGAATCTTATTCATCGGCAAACCCCAGGCTTCCTTGCTTGACCAGCTCGCACAGCAGGCCGCGGCCGTCTTCGTCGCTCAGCCATTCGCCGAGGTTGTCGGCGTGCAGCGCGTCGGCGGCGCAGATCATTTTCAGCAGTTCGCGCAGTTTGCCCGGCAGGTAGCGGCTCTGGCCGCTGGCGAACAGCAGCAGGTCGTCATCGACTTCGGACCACGCCAGGCGTGCGCTCGGGTTGCGAATCAGGATCGCGCCTTGCTCCAGGGCGGACATGAAGTCCTCTTCTTCGACGTCTTCCGGGCCCACCACCAGTTCCGGGTAGCGTGGCTCGGTCATGAACTGGCCGAACCAGGTCAGCAGCAGGCGCTCGTCACTCATGTGCTCGGCCAGCAGGCTTTTCAGGCGGTCGAGTGCGTCGCGCTGGATCTGGTGAGGGTCGGCAGTCGGCACGGCGTCGGCGTCGGTGTAGCGTTCTTCGTCCGACAGGAACTGGCTGAGGAAGTCGGTGAAGTGGGTCAGCACTTCGGCGGCGCTCGGTGCGCGAAAGCCCACCGAGTAGGTCATGCATTCATCGACGGCAACGCCGCAGTGGGCCAGGCGCGGCGGGAGGTAGAGCATGTCGCCCGGTTCCAGCACCCATTCATCGGTGGCTTCGAATTCGGAGAGAATGCGCAGGTCGGCGTGAGCCAGCATCGGGCTCTCGGTGCTGCACATCTGGCCGATCTTCCAGTTGCGCTTGCCGTGGCCTTGCAGCAGGAACACGTCGTAGTTGTCGAAGTGCGGACCAACGCTGCCACCCGGCGCGGCGTAGCTGATCATCACGTCGTCGATGCGCCAGCTCGGCAGAAAGCGGAAGTTTCCCAGCAGTTCACTGACTTCCGGGACGAACTGATCCACGGCTTGCACCAGCAGGGTCCAGTCAGTTTCAGGCAGCTTGCTGAATTCATCTTCGGCGAACGGGCCGCGACGCAGTTCCCATGGGCGCTCGCCATTCTCGATGATCAGTCGCGATTCGACTTCTTCTTCCAGCGCCAGGCCGGCCAGTTCGTCGGCGTCGATCGGGCTTTCGAAATCAGGAATGGCCTGACGGATCAGCAGCGGCTTTTTCTGCCAGTAGTCGCGCAGGAATTCCCGTGCCGTGATGCCGCCCAGAAGTTGAAGAGGAATATCAGGATTCATGTGTAACCTATTGAAAAATTGCACTTTTCAGACGGGAATAAAAACGCCCGGCGCGGCCGGGCGTCTTAAAGGGGTCTAGCGGTCGATCAGATGCGCTTGGCTTGTTCTACAGCGTTGCCGATGTAGTTCGCCGGGGTGAGCAATTTCAGCTCGGCCTTGGCGGCGGCTGGCATGTCCAGGCCGTCGATGAAAGTCTGCAGCGCTTCTGGGCTGATGCCCTTGCCGCGGGTCAGTTCTTTCAGCTTTTCGTACGGGTTTTCGATGTTGTAGCGACGCATCACGGTCTGGATCGGCTCGGCCAACACTTCCCAGCAGGCGTTCAGGTCAGCGGCAATCTTCTGCTCGTTGAGCTCCAGTTTGCTGATGCCTTTCAGGCTGGCTTCGTAGGCGATCACGCTGTGGGCGAAGCCGACACCGAGGTTGCGCAGTACGGTGGAGTCGGTCAGGTCGCGCTGCCAGCGGGAGATTGGCAGTTTGCTCGCCAGGTGCTGGAACAGTGCGTTGGCGATACCCAGGTTGCCTTCGGAGTTTTCGAAGTCGATCGGGTTGACCTTGTGCGGCATGGTCGACGAACCGATTTCACCAGCGATGGTGCGCTGTTTGAAATAACCCAGGGAGATATAGCCCCAGATGTCGCGGTCGAAGTCGATCAGGATGGTGTTGAAACGCGCGATCGCGTCGAACAGCTCGGCAATGTAGTCGTGCGGTTCGATCTGCGTGGTGTACGGGTTGAAGCCCAGGCCCAGCTCGTCTTCGATGAAGGCGCGGGCGTTGGCTTCCCAGTCGATCTCGGGGTAGGCCGACAGGTGGGCGTTGTAGTTGCCGACAGCGCCGTTGATCTTGCCCAGCAGTGGAACGGCAGCGACTTGAGCGATCTGGCGCTCCAGGCGGTAAACCACGTTCGCCAGTTCTTTGCCCAGGGTGGTCGGCGAGGCCGGTTGACCGTGGGTGCGCGACAGCATCGGTACGTCGGCGAAGCGGATCGCCAGTTCGCGGATGGCGTTGGCGGTCTGGCGCATCAGCGGCAGCATCACGTCATCACGGCCTTCGCGCAGCATCAGGGCGTGGGACAGGTTGTTGATGTCCTCACTGGTGCAGGCGAAGTGGATGAATTCACTGACCTTGGCCAGTTCCGGCAGCTTGGCCGCCTGCTCTTTGAGCAGGTATTCGATGGCCTTGACGTCGTGGTTGGTGGTGCGCTCGATCTCTTTGACGCGCTCGGCGTGCTCCAGAGAGAAGTTTTCCGCCAGGGTGTTGAGCACAGCGTTGGCTTGCGCGGAGAACGCCGGCACTTCACTGATGGCAGGGTGAGCGGCCAGGCGCTGGAGCCAGCGCACTTCAACCAGAACGCGGGCACGGATCAGGCCGTATTCGCTGAAAATCGGGCGCAGGGCCTGGGTTTTGCCGGCGTAGCGGCCGTCAACAGGGGAAACCGCAGTGAGCGAAGAGAGCTGCATGGGGTGTTCTCGGACAGTCGGGCAACGAAATGGGGCGCGTATCATACATGAAAAAATCCGCCGGTCCGTCGCCAACTGACCGGCGTATTACGCGTATTGCTATGTTCGGTGCTGTCGATGCGGGTTATTCGTTACGCATCAACGGGTAAAGCTCTTTGAGCAATTTGCGGCGGCTGATCACCAGCTGCCAGCGATGACCGCCCAATTGCCGCCACAGGCGTGCCGAACGGATACCGGCCAGCAGCAGGGCGCGAATTTTCGAGGCATTGCTCGGTTGTTGCAGGTTGCGCATGTCGCCGTGCACCTGGATGCGTTGGCGCAGGGTGCTCAGGGTGTCCTGATACAGCGCGCCGCAGGCGGCGATCACGTTTTCGTGGGCCGGGCCGAAGTGTTCGACCTGGGACTGAATCTGCGGCAGACGCTTGCCGATCACGTCGAGCATGTCGGTGCGCTTGGCCAGCTGACGCTCAAGGCCAAGCATGGCCAAGGCATAACGCAGCGGTTCGCGCTGCAGGGCGCTCGGGTCGCGTTCGAGGGCGCCGATCAGCGCGCGGTAGCCTTCGCGCAGGTTGATGTCGTCGCCGCCATAGACTTCCAGAGTGTCCTTGGGGTCGCGGATCAGCAGGCTACCGAGCATGCAAGTCAGTCCGGCTTCGTTGGTCTGGCCGGACTTGGCAATCCTGTCCACCAGCACGGCGGCGAGAAATACGCCGCCCAGTGCTGTCAGTTGCTCCTGAATCGGGTTCATAGGGCCTGGCCCTTGCTCGTCCACGGCTCGGCTACTTCAATCACGCCGCCGCCGAGGCAGATTTCACCGTCGTAGAACACCACGGACTGGCCTGGGGTGACCGCGCGTTGCGGATCATCGAAGGTTGCGCGATAACCCGTGGCGGTTTTTTCCAGGGTGCACGGCTGGTCGCTCTGGCGATAACGAACCTTGGCGGTCAGCTTGCGTGGCTGGCTCAGATCGATCGGGTTGACCCAGTAGATATCGGAAGCGAGCAGGGCGCGGGAGAACAGCCACGGGTGATCATTGCCCTGGCCAACGATCAGCTCGTTGTGTTCCAGGTCCTTGATCAGCACGTACCACGGCTCATCGCTGGCATCTTTCAGCCCGCCAATGCCCAGGCCCTGGCGCTGGCCGATGGTGTGGTACATCAGGCCGTGATGACGGCCGATGACTTCACCTTCGGTGGTCTTGATGTCGCCCGGTTGTGCCGGCAGGTACTGCTTGAGGAAGTCGCTGAAGCGGCGCTCGCCGATAAAGCAGATCCCGGTGGAGTCCTTCTTCTTCGCAGTCGCCAGCTCGTATTTCTCGGCGATGGCGCGTACTTGCGGTTTTTCCAGCTCGCCGACCGGGAACAGGGTCTTGGCGATCTGTTCACCGCCGACGGCGTGCAGGAAGTAGCTCTGGTCCTTGTTCGGATCCAGGCCCTTGAGCAGTTCGGTGCGGCCGTCGATGTCGCGGCGACGCACGTAGTGACCGGTAGCGATCAGGTCGGCGCCAAGCACCATGGCGTAGTCGAGGAACGCCTTGAACTTGATTTCACGGTTGCACAGGATGTCCGGGTTCGGCGTGCGTCCGGCCTTGTATTCGGCCAGGAAATGCTCGAACACGTTGTCCCAGTACTCGGCGGCGAAGTTGGCGGTGTGCAGCTTGATGCCAATTTTGTCGCACACGGCTTGAGCATCCGCCAGGTCATCCATGGCGGTGCAGTATTCCGTTCCATCGTCTTCTTCCCAGTTCTTCATGAACAGGCCTTCCACCTCATAGCCCTGCTCGATCAGCAGGAGGGCGGAAACGGAAGAGTCCACGCCGCCGGACATGCCGACAATGACGCGCTTCTTTTGTGTGTCAGAAGGGGCTGGATCACGCATAGGGATTCAATGAGTGTCTTGAAAAAGGACGCGATTCTATCAGGCTGGAGCCCGCATGGCTAAAGAGAAGGACGGATCAATTCGAGGCCGAAGTTCTGGCCTGCCAGATAGTCGTCGATGCAGCGGATGATCAGCTCGCTGCGCCAGTTGTCGCGCTGCTCGATTAACTCCTCGCGGGTCAACCACTTGGCGCCGACGATGCCGTCATCCAGTTGATAATCCGCGTGGTGTTTCAGTGGTTTGGCGATGAAGCAGACCCGCTGGTACGTCACGCCGTTGCTCGGGGCGGTGTACAGGTAAATGCCCAGTACGCCGGTCGGCTCGACGTCCCAGCCGGTTTCCTCGAGGGTTTCGCGCACGGCGGCTTCGGTCAGGGTTTCATTGGGATCCAGATGACCGGCGGGCTGATTGAGCACCACGCGTCCGTGCTTGAGTTCTTCGACCATCAGGAAGCGGCCGTTGTCTTCGACGATGGTGGCGACGGTGATGTGGGGTTTCCAGTCCATGAGATGTCCTTGATGTTGAAATGCTGCCCCTGTAGGAGCTGGCTTGCCAGCGAATGCGGCGGGTCAGTCGATAAAAATGTCGAA
This sequence comes from Pseudomonas sp. A-B-19, assembly GCF_019947515.1. NCBI lineage: Bacteria > Pseudomonadati > Pseudomonadota > Gammaproteobacteria > Pseudomonadales > Pseudomonadaceae > Pseudomonas > Pseudomonas sp. A-B-19. The sequence continues at coordinate 41,581 of NZ_JAGYGN010000032.1, read as the reverse complement.
TGATAGACCGCCTTCGCTGGCAAGCCAGCTCCTACAGGGTTGCGTGCTTCAGCCAGAAACACAAACCCCGGCACAAGGCCGGGGTTTGTGATGTTCCCTTACAACCTTACACCAGCGCAGCGACAGCCGCGTTGAAGGTTGCGCTTGGGCGCATGGCCTTGCTGATCAGCTCGGCGTCGGCGTGGTAGTAACCGCCGATGTCCACTGGCTTGCCCTGAACGGCGTTGAGTTCGGCAACGATGGTCGCCTCGTTCTCGGTCAGGGTCTTGGCCAGGGTCGCGAACTGCGCTTGCAGTGCAGTGTCTTCGGTCTGGGCGGCCAGGGCCTGAGCCCAGTACAGCGCCAGGTAGAAGTGGCTGCCGCGGTTGTCGATGTTGCCGACTTTGCGCGATGGCGACTTGTTGTTGTCCAGGAACTGGCCGGTAGCCTGGTCCAGGGTCTTGGCCAGTACCAGCGCCTTTGGATTGTTGTAGGTCACGCCCAGGTGTTCCAGGGACGCGGCCAGGGCCAGGAACTCACCCAGCGAATCCCAGCGCAGGAAGTTCTCTTCCAGCAATTGCTGGACGTGCTTTGGAGCCGAACCGCCGGCGCCGGTTTCGAACAGGCCACCGCCGTTCATCAGCGGCACGATCGACAGCATCTTGGCGCTGGTGCCCAGTTCCATGATCGGGAACAGGTCGGTCAGGTAGTCGCGCAGTACGTTACCGGTGACCGAGATGGTGTCCTTGCCTTCGCGGGTGCGCTGCAGGGTGTACTTCATGGCGTCGACCGGGGCCATGATCTGGATGTCCAGACCGGCAGTGTCGTAATCCTTCAGGTAAGCCTGAACTTTCTCGATCACCACGCCGTCGTGGGCGCGCATCGGGTCCAGCCAGAAGATCGCCGGGGTCGCACTTGCGCGAGCACGGTTGACGGCCAGTTTGACCCAGTCCTGGATCGGCGCGTCTTTGGTCTGGCACATGCGGAAGATGTCGCCGGCTTCAACAGCCTGTTCCATCAGCAGGGTGCCCTTGCTGTCGGTGACGCGAACCACGCCGTCAGCCTTGATCTGGAAAGTCTTGTCGTGGGAGCCGTACTCTTCGGCTTTCTTCGCCATCAGGCCAACGTTCGGCACGCTGCCCATGGTGGTCGGATCGAACGCACCGTTGGCTTTGCAATCTTCGATCACAGCCTGGTAGATGGTGGCGTAGCAGCGATCCGGGATCACGGCCTTGGTGTCGTGCAGCTGGCCGTCGGTGCCCCACATCTTGCCGGAGTCACGGATCATCGCCGGCATCGAGGCGTCGACGATCACGTCGCTCGGCACGTGCAGGTTGGTGATGCCTTTGTCGGAGTTGACCATCGCCAGGGAAGGGCGAACGGCGTAGACCGCCTGGATGTCAGCTTCGATCTGCGCTTGCTGCTCGGCAGGCAACGCCTTGATGCGAGCGTACAGGTCGCCGATGCCGTTGTTCAGGTTAAAGCCGATCTGTGCCAGCACTTCAGCGTGCTTGGTCAGTGCGTCTTTATAGAACTCGGCAACGATCTGGCCGAACATGATCGGGTCGGAGACCTTCATCATGGTGGCTTTCAAGTGAACCGACAGCAGCACGCCTTGTGCCTTGGCGTCTTCGATTTCGGCCGCGATGAAGCTGCGCAGGGCGTTTTTGCTCAGTACTGCGCAATCGAGGATCTCGCCGGCTTGTACGCTGGTCTTTTCTTTCAGGACGGTGGCGGTGCCGTCTTGAGCGATCAGTTCGATTTTCACGGCGTCAGCGGCGTCGATCAGGGCGGCTTTTTCGCTGCCGTAGAAATCGCCGGTGCTCATGTGCGCGATGTGGGACTTGGAGTCCTTGGCCCAGGCACCCATTTTGTGCGGGTGCTTGCGTGCGTAATTCTTGACCGACAGCGGCGCGCGGCGGTCGGAGTTGCCTTCACGCAGAACCGGGTTCACGGCGCTGCCCTTGATCTTGTCGTAGCGCGCCTTGGCTTCTTTGTCGGCGTCGCTGGTGACGGTTTCAGGGTAGTCCGGCAGTGCGTAGCCCTGGGCTTGCAGCTCTTTGATCGCCGCCTGCAGTTGTGGAGCCGAAGCGCTGACGTTCGGCAGCTTGATGATGTTGGCTTCAGGCGTAACGGCCAGGGCGCCCAGTTCGGCGAGGTGGTCGGCTACGGCTTTGTCGCCCAGTTGCTCGGGGAAGCTGGCCAGGATGCGCCCTGCAAGAGAGATATCGCGGGTTTCAACGGCGATATCAGCCGAGGCGGTGAACGCCTCTACGATAGGCAACAGTGAATAGGTGGCGAGGGCAGGAGCTTCGTCGGTGAAGGTATAGATGATCTTCGAGCGGGTGGGCATATTCGGATTAACTCTCTCTTCTTTGCTAAAGCGTGCGCAGAAACTCGAGGGCGCCGGGTAAGCGCGTTCGTTCAAAGTCATCCATGAGCCGAATATCGAGGTTTCGTTGCTGTGATGTTGGGTGCATCAGTAGGGCGTCAAGTGGCCGGACTGCGATAACAGGCCGGCTTTGGGCGCAAACGCTCGTCGCTTTTCATCAAGCGGCAGGCTGTTTTACCCGTCGTGACCCTTTGGTCAGCGGCGGCATTATACATAGGTAGCTGGCAATCTGCCGATGGTTCATACGCAACGAATGTCGTCCATTGGTCTAAAGGTCGCAGGGGCAGGTCGAGCGTAGAGTCATTCGTCGTGCTTGGTTTTGGCGCTTTTCCCTTTGCTTTCAGGCTTGTAGCGCGCGAGTTGCAAGGCTTTGCGGCAGATCGATGGAACATAGGGTTTGCGCGCCGATTCAACTGGGTTACGCTCGAACCAAGCCAGATGTTCAATCCAATCAATGGAGTTCAGCATGGGTTACAAGAAGATTCAGGTTCCAGCCGTCGGCGACAAAATCACCGTCAATGCAGACCATTCTCTCAATGTTCCTAATAACCCGATCATCCCCTTCATCGAAGGCGACGGCATTGGCGTCGACATCAGCCCGGTCATGATCAAGGTTGTCGATGCTGCTGTTAAGAAGGCCTACGGTGGCGAGCGCAAGATTTCCTGGATGGAAGTGTACGCAGGGGAGAAAGCGACTCAGGTTTACGATCAGGACACCTGGCTGCCTCAGGAAACCCTGGATGCGGTCAAGGACTACGTGGTTTCCATCAAGGGTCCGCTGACCACCCCGGTCGGTGGCGGCATCCGTTCCCTGAACGTGGCCCTGCGCCAGCAGCTCGACCTGTACGTTTGCCTGCGCCCGGTGCGCTGGTTCGAAGGCGTGCCCAGCCCGGTCAAGAAGCCAGGCGATGTCGACATGACCATCTTTCGCGAGAACTCCGAAGACATCTACGCCGGCATCGAGTGGAAGGCCGGTACGCCGGAAGCCACCAAGATCATCAAGTTCCTCAAAGAAGAAATGGGCGTGACCAAGATCCGCTTCGACGAGAACTGCGGCATCGGCGTCAAGCCGGTATCCCTGCAGGGCACCAAGCGTCTGGCGCGCAAGGCCCTGCAATATGTGGTCGACAACGACCGCGATTCGCTGACCATCGTGCACAAAGGCAACATCATGAAGTTCACCGAAGGTGCCTTCAAGGAATGGGCCTATGAAGTGGCGGCTGAAGAGTTCGGCGCGACCCTGCTCGACGGCGGTCCGTGGATGCAATTCAAAAACCCGAAAACCGGCAAGAACGTTATCGTCAAGGACGCGATCGCCGATGCCATGCTCCAGCAGATCCTGCTGCGCCCGGCCGAGTACGATGTGATCGCCACCCTGAACCTCAACGGCGACTACCTCTCCGACGCTCTCGCTGCGGAAGTGGGCGGTATCGGTATCGCGCCGGGTGCCAACCTGTCCGACACCGTGGCCATGTTCGAAGCCACCCACGGTACGGCACCGAAGTACGCCGGCAAGGACCAGGTCAACCCCGGCTCGCTGATCCTCTCCGCCGAGATGATGCTGCGCCACATGGGCTGGACCGAAGCGGCCGATCTGATCATCAAGGGCACCAACGGCGCGATTTCCGCCAAGACCGTGACCTATGACTTCGAACGCCTGATGGAGGGGGCGAAACTGGTGTCGTCTTCCGGTTTCGGCGATGCGCTGATCTCGCACATGTAAGAAAACGCAGGTACACAAAAAACCGCCTGATTCAATAAGTTGAGTCAGGCGGTTTTTTCATGGCCGGTTGACGGTGCGGTGTTAAACCGAGGCGGTCTGTTCAGCTGTGGGCGTCGTGGCTTTCGAAGTATCCACCGGATTGCCGATGTTGACCGCGTGCAGGCCCTTGGGGCCCTGGATGATATCGAATGCGACAGCTTGCCCGGCTTTCAGGGTTTTATAACCTTCCATCTGGATGGCGGAGTAGTGGGCAAACAGATCTTCTGTCTTGCCGTCCTCGATGATGAAACCGTAACCCTTGGCGTTGTTGAACCATTTGACCTTGCCACTGACCTTACCGCCTGACATACCCAACTCCCTCTGCAACAGACTCCATCACTGGAGTATCATCCAGTACATCCGCAGTCGAATCTGTAAATAAGATTGACTCCGCGGACCTTTTTTACCCACTGTGGGCTCTATTGGTTGTAACACCGTTTTGCCGATAGTCAAGCTGACCAGGCAGTCGGAGTTGAAAACGCTGATAGCCGCCCCCACCACTGTATTTGAACAACTGACGAACCTTTCTTTCCATGCATGCAATCAGCCAGATTCGACTAACATTCAATCAGGATCGCCCTGATTTACACGACGACGATTCCACAGGCATTGCTGTTCAGGAGGCAAAGCCTGCACTGCAGGCGCCGCCGATGTACAAGGTGGTTTTGTTCAACGATGACTACACACCGATGGATTTCGTCGTCGAAGTGCTCGAGGTGTTTTTTAACCTGAATCGCGAGCTGGCGACCAAGGTCATGCTGGCCGTCCACACAGAAGGGCGGGCAGTATGTGGAGTGTTTACCCGTGACATCGCCGAGACCAAGGCCATGCAGGTCAACCAGTACGCCAGGGAAAGCCAGCATCCGCTACTCTGTGAAATCGAGAAGGACGGTTAATCGCCGACCACTTGGGTATGAGGTGAAGCTATGTTAAACCGCGAGCTCGAAGTCACCCTCAATCTTGCCTTCAAGGAAGCCCGTTCGAAGCGTCATGAGTTCATGACCGTCGAACACCTCTTGCTGGCCCTATTGGATAATGAGGCTGCCGCCACCGTTTTGCGTGCGTGCGGCGCAAACCTCGACAAACTCAAGCATGACCTGCAGGAGTTCATCGACTCCACCACGCCATTGATCCCCGTGCATGACGAGGATCGCGAAACCCAGCCAACCCTGGGCTTCCAGCGTGTCCTGCAGCGTGCTGTGTTTCACGTACAGAGCTCGGGCAAACGCGAAGTGACCGGTGCCAACGTGCTGGTTGCGATCTTCAGTGAGCAAGAGAGTCAGGCAGTGTTCCTGCTGAAACAGCAGAGCGTTGCCCGTATAGATGTCGTCAACTACATCGCCCATGGCATTTCCAAGGTGCCGGGGCACGGCGATCATTCTGAAGGTGAGCAAGATATGCAAGACGACGAGGGCGGTGAGTCTTCTTCCTCGGGCAATCCCCTGGATGCTTATGCCAGCAACCTCAATGAGCTGGCGCGCCAGGGTCGTATCGATCCGTTGGTGGGGCGTGAGCTGGAGGTCGAGCGTGTCGCGCAGATCCTGGCGCGCCGGCGCAAAAACAATCCGCTGCTGGTGGGCGAGGCGGGCGTGGGTAAAACCGCGATTGCCGAAGGCCTGGCCAAGCGCATTGTCGACAACCAGGTGCCGGACCTGCTGGCCAACAGCGTGGTTTACTCCCTTGACCTGGGTGCCTTGCTGGCTGGTACCAAATACCGTGGCGATTTCGAGAAGCGCTTCAAGGCGTTGCTCAATGAGCTGAAAAAGCGTCCACAGGCGATCCTGTTCATCGACGAGATCCACACCATCATTGGTGCGGGTGCCGCGTCCGGTGGTGTCATGGATGCCTCGAACCTGCTCAAGCCGCTGCTGTCGTCCGGTGATATCCGTTGCATCGGTTCGACCACCTTCCAGGAGTTTCGCGGCATTTTCGAGAAGGACCGTGCCTTGGCCCGGCGCTTCCAGAAGGTCGATGTGTCGGAGCCTTCCGTGGAAGACACCATCGGCATTCTGCGCGGTCTGAAGGGGCGTTTCGAGACTCATCACAATATCGAATACAGTGATGAAGCCCTGCGCGCGGCTGCCGAGCTGGCTTCGCGTTACATCAATGATCGTCACATGCCGGACAAGGCCATCGACGTCATCGACGAGGCGGGTGCCTACCAGCGCCTGCAGCCGGTGGAAATGCGCGTTAAACGCATCGAAGTGCCTCAGGTCGAGGACATCGTTGCGAAAATTGCGCGGATTCCGCCAAAACACGTCACCAGCTCCGATAAAGAGCTGCTGCGTAACCTCGAGCGTGACCTGAAGTTGACCGTGTTCGGTCAGGATGCCGCAATCGACTCTCTGGCGACCGCGATCAAGCTGTCCCGCGCCGGCCTCAAATCCCCTGACAAGCCTGTCGGTTCGTTCCTGTTCGCAGGGCCGACCGGTGTCGGTAAAACCGAAGCGGCACGTCAGTTGGCCAAGGCGTTGGGTGTCGAGCTGATTCGCTTCGACATGTCCGAATACATGGAGCGCCACACCGTATCGCGTCTGATCGGTGCGCCTCCAGGGTATGTCGGGTTCGATCAGGGTGGTCTGTTGACCGAAGCCATCACCAAGCAGCCACACTGCGTGCTGTTGCTCGATGAGATCGAGAAGGCGCATCCGGAAGTCTTCAACCTGCTGCTGCAGGTGATGGACCACGGTACGCTGACCGATAACAACGGGCGCAAGGCGGATTTCCGTAACGTGATCGTTATCATGACGACCAACGCCGGTGCCGAGACCGCAGCCCGCGCTTCGATCGGTTTCGCCTATCAGGATCACTCGTCCGATGCGATGGAAGTGATCAAGAAGAGCTTCACGCCGGAATTCCGCAACCGTCTGGACACTATCATCCAGTTTGGTCGCCTCAGCCATGAGGTCATCAAGAGCGTGGTGGACAAGTTCCTTACCGAGCTTCAGGCGCAGCTGGAGGACAAGCGGGTATTGCTGGAAGTCACCGATGCAGCCCGCAACTGGCTGGCCGAAGGTGGTTACGATGCGGCGATGGGTGCTCGCCCAATGGCTCGCCTGATCCAGGACAAGATCAAGCGTCCGCTGGCGGAGGAGATTCTCTTTGGCGAACTGGCCGAACATGGCGGTGTGGTGCACATCGACATCAAGGATGGCGAGCTGACCTTCGAGTTCGAGACCACGGCCGAGATGGCCTGAGGTTCAGAAGCAAAACAGAGGGGCGCCGAAAGGCGCCTTTTTGCTGTCTGTCGAAATCACCACGGTTCCCACAGGTTTTGTGGTGTAGCCGTTAAATCGCAGACAAACAAAAACGCCCGGCATGAGCCGGGCGTCTTGTATTGACCTGATTAGCGAGCGCGGTAAGTGATGCGCCCTTTGCTCAAGTCATAGGGCGTCAGCTCGACGCGCACTTTGTCGCCGGTAAGAATACGGATGTAGTTCTTGCGCATCTTGCCGGAGATATGCGCGGTTACGACGTGCCCATTTTCCAACTCCACACGAAACATGGTGTTGGGCAGGGTGTCGACGACAGTGCCTTCCATTTCGAAGCTGTCTTCTTTCGACATGCAGTAAAGCCCTCGGTGTCCAATGAATGGCCCGGTGCAACTGCGCCAGGCAAAAGCGGCGTGCATTGTGCCCGAAAAGTGGGGTTTAAGCCAAGGGGTTTAGGGCTGGCTCTAGTTTAGAACCACCCAGCGCTGATTAATCAGCAACTCAATGGGGCGATATTGAGTCTTGTAGCTCATCTTTTTGCAGTTTTTGATCCAGTAGCCGAGGTAGACCGCCTCCAGCCCCAGTCGCCTGGCCTCGGCGATTTGCCAGAGGATTGCGTAGCGCCCAAGGCTGCGACGCTCTTCGGCGGGTTCGTAGAAGGTGTAGACCGCCGAAAGACCGTTCGGCAGTAAATCGGTGACGGCGACGGCCAGCAGTCGGCCGTTCAGGCGAAACTCATAAAAGCGTGAAAACGGCAGGTCCCGCACCAGGAATGTCGAAAACTGGTCGCGACTTGGTGGGTACATGTCGCCATCGGCGTGACGCTGTTCGATATAGCGCTGGTAAAGGTCGAAGTACTCTTCGTTGAAGCGGGGCTTGGCGGGGCGCACCTGCAAATCCGCGTTGCGCTTGAAGATGCGTTTCTGTTGCCGGTTGGGCGTGAACTGTCCCACGGGAATACGCGCCGGAACGCATGCATTGCAATTCTGGCAATGCGGTCGGTAGAGATGGTCGCCACTGCGACGAAACCCCATCTCCGACAGGTCTGCATAGACATGCACATCCATGGGCTGACTAGGGTCGAGGAACAGGGTTGTGGCCTGCTCCTCGGGCAGATAACTGCAAGAGTGCGGCTGAGTGGCATAGAACTTCAAACGCGCCAACTCGGTCATGATCAACCCTCGGGATAATGCTTTTGATAGGGGGCGTTCTCAGTTGATTTCACCGCCGCGTTGTCGCCTTAAAGCGAGCCAGGCAAGGCGCAGGCCGCTGGGAATGGTTGTTCCCTTTCCAAGGCGTGCAACGCAGCCTGGCTCGCTTTAAGGCACAACCCGAAGGGCCGGGCCTGCTGTTGTGCAGGGCTGCGTTGCTCGAAGCTTATTTGGAATGACCAAACCACGCTTCTCGCGCCTTGCCCTGCACAACAGCAGACCCGGCGCGGCGGTGAAATCAACTGAGAACGCCCCCTAAGTGTAAGCCACCTGCGCGAAAGTCGCTCAGCAAACCCAGGTGGCGGTGTTGGGTTGGTCCAGGTGCCTGGCCAGATAGATCGCAAATTCACGGCGGGGAATGGCTCGGGCGCCCAGGCTGTGCAGGTGGTCGGTAGGCATCTGGCAATCGATCAGCACGAAGCCCGAGTCTTTCAGATGCCGCACCAGTGTGGCAAAACCGAATTTCGAGGCGTTGTCAGCGAGGCTGAACATGGACTCGCCGAAAAACAACTGGCCCATCGCCAGCCCGTACAAGCCGCCGACCAGTTCATCCCCGTCCCACACTTCCACCGAGTGCGCATGCCCGCGCCTGTGCAACTCGATATAGGCGTCCTGCATGGCCTCGGTGATCCAGGTGCCGTCGGCGTAATCCCGGGGCGCGGCACAGGCGCGGATGACGGCGGCGAAGTCCTCGTCAAAGGTCACTTGATAGCGTTGCTGGCGCAGCAGTTTGTTCAGGCTGCGCGAGACGTGCAATTCGTCGGGAAACAAAACCGTGCGCGGATCCGGCGACCACCAGAGAATCGGCTGGCCTTCGGAAAACCACGGGAAACAGCCGTGGCGATAAGCCGAGATCAGCCGATCGGCGGACAGATCGCCACCGGCAGCCAGAAGCCCGTTGGGGTCGCGCATGGCCTTTTCCAGCGGTGGGAACTGCAAGGTATTGCGTTGTAACCAAGTCAGCATGGCATCCGGGCTTGCAGAAGGGGAGGGCAGTGGCGGGCTTTGGCCCGCCATAAAGTTTGCCTTTAAACGGCAGGAATGTCGTCGAGGTATTTTTCGGCGTCCAGCGCCGCCATGCAACCGGCCCCGGCAGACGTAACGGCCTGGCGATAAACGTGGTCAGCCACGTCACCGGCGGCGAACACACCTGCAATCGCCGTAGCGGTGGCATCGCCTTCGCTGCCACCCTTGACCAGCAGATACCCGTCGCGCATCTCCAGTTGGCCCGTGAACAGGTCGGTGTTGGGTTTATGGCCGATGGCGATAAATACCCCGGCCAGTGGCAGTTCCCTGGTTTCGCCGGTATGGCTGTCCCGCAGGCGGGCGCCGGTCACGCCGCTGGCATCGCCGAGCACTTCATCCAGATTCTGGTTCCAGTGCAGGCGGACATTGCCGTTGGCGGCCTTTTCGAAGAGTTTGTCCTGGAGGATCTTCTCCGAGCGCAGCTTGTCGCGCCGATGGATCAGGTGCACTTCCTTGGCGATGTTCGACAGGTACAAAGCTTCCTCGACCGCGGTGTTACCGCCACCGACCACCGCAACCACCTGATCGCGATAGAAAAATCCATCACAGGTCGCGCATGCTGAAACCCCTTTGCCAGCAAACCTTTCTTCCGACGGCAGACCCAGGTATTGCGCAGAAGCGCCGGTGGCAATGATCAGTGCGTCGCAGGTGTAGGTCGCGCCATCGCCGATCAGTTCGAACGGCCGTTGTTGCAACTTGGCGGTATGGATGTGGTCGTAAATGATCTCGGTGGCAAAGCGCTCGGCGTGTTTTTGCATACGGTCCATCAGGACCGGTCCGGTCAGGCCTTCGACGTCGCCTGGCCAGTTATCCACCTCGACGGTGGTAGTGAGCTGGCCACCTGCCTGTATGCCGGTAATGACAACGGGCTTGAGGTTGGCGCGGGCGGCATAAACGGCTGCGCTGTAACCTGCGGGGCCGGAGCCCAGGATAATCAGGCGTGAATGCTTCGCTTCGCTCATAAAAACACCTCATAAGCCTTTGTCACAAAAGAGAATGCATGCTCAAATTGAACGGCATGTCATGCGCTGTTGACTATGCTACACCCAAGGGGCTCAAGCATGGCGTCGTGCGTACAAACCCGTACAATGCCCTGCGTGCTGGATATATTCAGTGCGTGCCATATTTATAAAAACCGGGGCGCAGTGTTAAAAGTAGTCCCGGTTACACGTGTTAACTTTTTTACCTGCCTGGATTGGGCGGTTTTTTGGCAGTTTTTATAGACATTCACCAGATGGACGCGCCCATGGCGCAGGAATAGAAGCGTTTTGAAGAAATCCACCGCAGCACCTAAACCAGCCGTCGTTCCGCTCTGGCGCCAGCACTTGCACTACCGACTCAAGGAAGGTGCGCTGATCGCCATCGGTGCCTTGTGCCTGTTCCTGATGATGGCCTTGTTGACCTATGGCAAGGATGATCCGGGCTGGAGTCATAACAGCAAGATCGACGACGTGCAGAACTTCGGCGGGCCAGCGGGCTCCTACAGCGCCGATATCCTGTTCATGGTGCTGGGTTACTTCGCCTACATCTTCCCGTTGCTGCTGGCCATCAAGGCGTACCAGATCTTCCGCCAGCGTCACGAACCGTGGCAGTGGAGCGGCTGGCTGTTCTCCTGGCGTCTGATCGGCCTGGTGTTCCTGGTGCTGTCGGGCGCCGCTCTGGCCCATATCCATTTCCATGCCGCGACCGGTCTGCCGGCCGGCGCAGGCGGTGCGCTGGGCGAAAGCCTCGGCGACCTGGCCAGGAATGCCCTGAATATCCAGGGCAGCACGCTGTTGTTCATTGCGTTGTTCCTGTTCGGCCTGACGGTGTTTACCGACCTGTCGTGGTTCAAGGTGATGGACATCACCGGCAAGATCACCCTCGATCTGTTTGAGCTGTTCCAGGGCGCGGCCAATCGCTGGTGGGCGGCCCGTACCGAACGCAAACAGCTGGTCGCCCAGTTGCGTGAAGTCGACGACCGCATGGATGTAGTGGTTGCGCCGACCGTCACCGACAAACGCGAGCAGGCCAAGGTCAAGGAACGCCTGATCGAGCGTGAGCAAGCCCTGAGCAAGCACATGTCCGAGCGCGAGAAACAGGTGCCGCCGGTGATTGCGCCCGCGCCACCCAAGCCGGCCGCACCGAGCAAACGCGTCGAAAAAGAGAAACAGGCGCCGCTGTTCGTCGACAGCGCCGTGGAAGGCACCTTGCCGCCGATCTCGATTCTCGATCCGGCGGAAAAGAAGCAGCTCAATTACTCGCCTGAATCCCTGGCGGCGGTTGGCCACCTGCTGGAAATCAAGCTCAAGGAATTCGGCGTTGAAGTTGCAGTGGACTCGATTCACCCGGGGCCGGTGATTACCCGTTACGAAATCCAGCCGGCGGCCGGCGTCAAGGTCAGCCGTATTTCCAACCTGGCCAAAGACCTGGCCCGCTCCCTGGCCGTGACCAGCGTGCGCGTGGTGGAAGTGATACCGGGCAAGACCACCGTCGGTATCGAAATTCCCAACGAAGACCGGCAGATCGTGCGTTTCTCCGAGGTGTTGTCGACCCCCGAGTACGACAACTTCAAATCCCCGGTCACCCTGGCCCTGGGTCACGACATCGGCGGCAAGCCGGTCATCACCGACCTGGCGAAAATGCCGCACTTGCTGGTGGCCGGTACCACCGGTTCCGGTAAGTCGGTGGGTGTGAACGCGATGATCCTGTCGATCCTGTTCAAGTCCGGCCCGGAAGACGCCAAGCTGATCATGATCGACCCGAAAATGCTCGAACTGTCGATCTATGAAGGCATTCCGCACCTGCTGTGCCCGGTGGTCACCGACATGAAGGACGCCGCCAACGCCCTGCGCTGGAGCGTCGCCGAAATGGAGCGGCGCTACAAGCTGATGGCCAAGATGGGCGTGCGAAACCTGGCGGGCTTCAACGCCAAGGTCAAGGAGGCACAGGACGCCGGCGAGCCGTTGAGCGACCCGCTGTACAAGCGCGAAAGCATCCACGACGAAGCGCCGCTGCTGCAAAAGCTGCCGACCATCGTGGTGGTGGTCGACGAATTCGCCGACATGATGATGATCGTCGGCAAAAAGGTTGAGGAACTGATCGCCCGTATCGCCCAGAAGGCGCGGGCGGCCGGTATCCACCTGATTCTTGCGACCCAGCGTCCGTCGGTAGACGTGATCACCGGTCTGATCAAGGCCAACATCCCGACCCGTATGGCGTTCCAGGTATCGAGCAAGATTGACTCGCGGACCATCATCGACCAGGGCGGTGCCGAACAACTGCTGGGCCACGGTGACATGTTGTACATGCCGCCGGGTACCAGCCTGCCGATTCGTGTCCACGGTGCTTTCGTGTCCGACGATGAGGTTCACCGCGTGGTGGAAGCCTGGAAGCTGCGGGGCGCGCCGGAATACAACGACGACATTCTCAATGGCGTCGAAGAGGCGGGCAGCGGCTTCGAAGGCAGCAGCGGTGGCGGCGACGGTGACGATCCCGAGGCCGACGCGCTGTACGATGAAGCCGTGCAGTTCGTGCTGGAAAGCCGTCGCGCCTCCATTTCCGCGGTTCAGCGCAAGCTGAAGATCGGCTACAACCGCGCCGCGCGCATGATCGAAGCCATGGAAATGGCCGGGGTCGTGACGTCCATGAACACCAACGGTTCGCGCGAAGTCCTGGCCCCGGGCCCGGTGCGCGACTGACCCGAGCATGAAAGGGGTGGCGCCCATTGGCGCCGCCCGCACTCCCACGAATGTTATGAGGACTCCCATGCGTCTGATCCGCATGCTGTTGCTGCCGGTACTGGCTTTGACCACGCTCCAGGCTAACGCCGATGAGAAGGACGTGGCGCGCTTGACCCAACTGCTGGAAAAATCCAAGACGTTGACGGCCAACTTTTCGCAGCTGACCCTCGACGGCAGCGGCACCCAGTTGCAGGAAACCAGCGGCGACATGACGCTGCAGCGCCCGGGCCTGTTCTACTGGCACACTAATGCGCCGGCCGAGCAGACCATGGTATCCGACGGCAAGAAAGTCACTCTGTGGGATCCGGATCTGGAGCAGGCGACGATCAAGAAGCTGGACGAGCGTCTGACCCAGACCCCGGCTCTGCTGTTGTCCGGTGACGTGTCGAAGATCAGCCAGAGTTTCGACATCACCGCGAAAGAAGCGGGTGGCGTGATCGACTTCACCTTGAAGCCGAAAACCAAGGACACTCTGTTCGACAACCTGCGTCTGTCGTTCCGCAACGGTCTGCTCAACGACATGCAACTGATCGACAGCGTCGGCCAACGCACCAACATCCTGTTCACCGGGGTGAAGGCCAACGAAGCAGTGCCAGCGTCCAGGTTCAAGTTCGACATCCCTAAAGGTGCCGACGTAATTCAGGAATAAAACGCAGAACCCTGTACCTGTAGGAGCGATGTTCAATTGAGGTTTCAGAGGTAGTGATGGATCTGTTTCGCAGCACCCCCATCGCTCAGCCCTTGGCCGCCCGCCTGCGCGCGGCCAATCTGGACGAGTACGTCGGCCAGGAACACGTGCTCGCTCGTGGCAAGCCCCTGCGCGAAGCGCTGGAGCAGGGTGCCCTGCATTCGATGATTTTCTGGGGCCCGCCGGGCGTGGGCAAAACCACCCTGGCGCGGTTGCTCGCGGAAGTTTCGGACGCGCACTTCGAAACGGTCTCGGCGGTGCTGGCCGGGGTCAAGGAGATCCGTCAGGCGGTGGAAATCGCCAAGCAGCAGGCCGCGCAGTACGGCCGCCGCACGATTCTGTTCGTCGACGAAGTGCATCGCTTCAACAAGTCCCAGCAGGACGCGTTCCTGCCCTATGTCGAAGACGGCACGCTGATTTTCATCGGTGCGACCACGGAAAACCCCTCGTTCGAGCTCAATAACGCCTTGCTGTCGCGGGCGCGCGTCTATGTGCTCAAAAGCCTCGACGAAGCGGCCCTGCGCAAACTGGTGCAGCGCGCACTGACCGAAGAGCGTGGCCTGGGCAAGCGCAACCTGACCCTCAGCGACGAAGGCTTCCAGATGCTGCTGTCGGCCGCCGATGGCGATGGCCGGCGCCTGCTCAACCTGCTGGAAAACGCCTCGGACCTGGCTGAAGACAACAGCGAAATCGGCACCGATCTGCTGCAAAGTCTGCTCGGCGATACCCGCCGGCGGTTCGACAAGGGCGGCGAAGCGTTCTACGACCAGATCTCCGCGTTGCACAAGTCGGTCCGCGGTTCCAACCCGGACGGCGCCTTGTACTGGTTCGCCCGGATGATCGACGGTGGTTGCGATCCACTGTACCTGGCCCGGCGCGTGGTGCGCATGGCCAGCGAAGACATCGGCAATGCCGACCCGCGCGCCCTGAGCCTGTGCCTGGCGGCCTGGGAAGTGCAGGAACGCCTCGGCAGCCCCGAAGGCGAACTGGCGGTGGCCCAGGCCATCACCTATCTGGCCTGCGCGCCGAAAAGCAACGCGGTGTACATGGGCTTCAAGACTGCACTGCGTGCCGCCGCCGAGCACGGTTCGCTGGAAGTGCCGCTGCACCTGCGTAACGCGCCGACCAAGCTTATGAAGCAATTGGGCTACGGCGATGAATATCGTTATGCCCACGATGAGCCGGACGCCTACGCCGCCGGAGAAGACTATTTCCCGGAAGAACTCGATCCGATCCCGTTCTATCAGCCCGTGCCCCGTGGCCTGGAATTGAAGATCGGCGAAAAGCTCAATCACCTGGCGAAACTCGACCGTTCAAGCCCCCGGCAGCGGAGAAAATAGTGCTTCCAGCGATCATTGCGGTTTCCGTCGGCGGGATGGCCGGCACTCTGTTGCGCTTTGCCGCGGGCAACTGGATCAACGCGAATTGTCCACGGCACTTCTATACCGCGACGCTGGCCGTTAATATCGTGGGCTGTTTGCTGATCGGTGTTCTATACGGTCTGTTTTTGATACGTCCGGAGGTGTCTTTCGAGATTCGCGCCGGGTTGATCGTTGGCTTCCTCGGGGGGCTGACGACTTTTTCATCCTTTTCACTGGATACGGTGCGCCTGCTGGAAAGCGGGCAGGTGCCGCTGGCCCTGGGCTATGCGGCGCTCAGCGTATTCGGCGGGCTACTTGCCACCTGGGCCGGCCTGTCCTTGACCAAACTTTGATAAACGAGAAACCGACATGCTCGATTCCAAACTGTTACGTAGCCACCTTCAGGACGTAGCGGACCGCCTGGCATCCCGTGGCTATGCCCTGGACGTCGCGCGCATCGAAGCGCTGGAAGAACAGCGCAAGACCGTCCAGACCCGCACCGAAGCACTGCAGGCTGAACGTAATGCACGTTCCAAATCCATCGGTCAGGCCAAGCAGCGCGGCGAAGACATCGCGCCGCTGATGGCGGACGTCGAGCGCATGGCGGGCGAATTGAGTGCCGGTAAAGTCGAACTGGACTCGATCCAGAGCGAACTGGACTCGATCTTGCTGGGTATTCCTAATTTGCCCCACGAATCGGTGCCGGTTGGCGATGACGAAGACGGCAACGTCGAAGTGCGCCGCTGGGGCACGCCGACTGCGTTCGATTTCCCGGTTCAGGACCATGTGGCCCTGGGCGAGAAGTTCGGCTGGCTGGACTTCGAAACCGCCGCCAAGCTGTCCGGCGCCCGTTTCGCCCTGTTGCGCGGCCCGATCGCCCGTCTGCACCGCGCCCTGGCGCAGTTCATGATCAACCTGCACGTCACCGAGCATGGCTACGAAGAGGCCTATACGCCTTATCTGGTCCAGGCGCCGGCGCTGCAAGGCACCGGTCAACTGCCGAAGTTCGAAGAAGACCTGTTCAAGATTGCGCGCGAAGGCGAAGCCGACCTGTATCTGATCCCGACCGCCGAAGTGTCGCTGACCAACATCGTCGCCGGCGAAATCGTCGATTCGAAACTGCTGCCGATCAAATTCGTTGCCCACACGCCGTGCTTTCGCAGCGAAGCCGGCGCTTCGGGCCGCGACACCCGCGGCATGATCCGCCAGCACCAGTTCGACAAGGTTGAAATGGTGCAGATCGTCGAGCCAGCGAAATCCATGGAAGCGCTGGAAGGCCTGACCGCCAACGCCGAGAAAGTCCTGCAACTGCTGGAACTGCCTTACCGCACCCTGGCCCTGTGCACCGGCGACATGGGCTTCAGCGCGGTCAAGACTTACGACCTGGAAGTGTGGATCCCGAGCCAGGACAAGTACCGCGAAATCTCGTCGTGCTCCAACTGCGGCGACTTCCAGGCCCGTCGCATGCAAGCGCGTTTCCGCAACCCGGAAACCGGCAAGCCGGAACTGGTGCACACCCTGAACGGCTCCGGCCTGGCGGTGGGTCGTACCCTGGTCGCGGTGCTCGAGAACTATCAGCAGGCCGACGGTTCGATCCGCGTGCCTGAAGTCCTCAAGCCGTACATGGGTGGCCTCGAGGTCATCGGCTAAATGAACTATCTGCCGCTGTTCCATAACCTTCGCGGCAGTCGTGTGTTGGTTGTCGGCGGGGGGGAGATTGCCTTGCGCAAATCCCGCTTGCTGGCCGATGCCGGTGCGCTGCTGCGGGTGGTTGCACCTGAAATCGAAGCCCAACTGCGCGAACTGGTTGTCGGCAGCGGTGGCGAGTGCCTGTTGCGTGGCTACGCCGAAACGGACCTGGACGGTTGCGGGCTGATCATTGCCGCCACCGACGACGAAGCGCTGAACGCACAAGTCTCCGCTGATGCCCATCGGCGTTGCGTGCCGGTCAACGTGGTGGACGCGCCGGCCCTGTGCAGCGTGATCTTCCCGGCCATCGTCGACCGTTCGCCACTGATCATCGCGGTGTCCAGCGGCGGCGATGCGCCGGTGCTGGCACGTTTGATCCGCGCCAAGATCGAAACCTGGATTCCTTCCACCTACGGTCACCTGGCCGGTTTGGCGGCGCGTTTCCGTCATCAGGTCAAAGGCCTGTTTCCGGATGTGCAGCAGCGTCGGGCGTTCTGGGAAGATGTTTTCCAGGGCCCGATTGCCGACCGGCAACTGGCCGGGCAGGGCGCTGAAGCCGAGCGCTTGTTGCAGGCGAAGATCGATGGCCAGGCACCAGTGGCGACCGGCGAAGTCTATCTGGTGGGCGCAGGGCCAGGTGATCCCGATCTGCTGACGTTCAAGGCATTGCGTTTGATGCAGCAGGCCGACGTAGTGCTATACGACCGCCTGGTGGCGCCAGCGATTATCGAACTGTGCCGTCGCGACGCCGAGCGGGTTTACGTCGGCAAGCGCCGTGCCGATCACGCGGTGCCACAGGATCAGATCAACCAGCAATTGGTGGATCTGGCCAGGCAAGGCAAACGTGTGGTGCGATTGAAGGGCGGTGATCCGTTCATCTTCGGTCGTGGTGGTGAAGAGATCGAAGAACTGGCGGCACAGGGCATCCCGTTCCAGGTCGTGCCGGGGATCACGGCGGCCAGCGGTTGCGCGGCCTACGCCGGGATTCCGCTGACCCACCGCGATTATGCGCAGTCGGTACGCTTTGTCACCGGGCACCTGAAGGACGGTTCCACCGATTTGCCCTGGGCCGATCTGGTGGCCCCGGCGCAAACCCTGGTGTTCTACATGGGGCTGGTGGGCTTGCCGATCATTTGCGAGCAGTTGATCAAGCATGGTCGCGGTGCCGATACCCCGGCAGCGTTGATCCAGCAGGGCACCACGGTCAACCAGCGGGTGTTTACCGGCACCCTGGCGGACCTGCCACGGCTGGTGGCGGAGCATGAAGTGCATGCGCCGACATTGGTGATCGTGGGTGAAGTGGTGCAACTGCGCGAGAAACTGGCGTGGTTCGAAGGGGCTCAGGGGCAGGTCTAGAGACCGAGTCGGTCGAGCGCGACCCCGGCCCATCGCGAGCAAGCTCGCTCCCACAGGGGATTTGTGAACGACACAGATCCAATGTGGGAGCGAGCTTGCTCGCGATGGGGCCTTCAAAACCTGCACAAATCTCAGGCTCTGCGCCAAACCCCTTTCCCGCTCAACCGCTCCCGGTCATGGGGCGCGGTGAAGTCCTGCGCCGGCCCTTTGGGCACCACACCCGTCGGGTTGATGGTGCGGTGGCTGGCGTAGTAGTGGTGCTTGATGTGGGTGAAGTCCACCGTCTCGGCAACCCCCGGCCACTGATAGATTTCCCGCAGCCAGTTCGACAGATTCGGATAATCGGCGATCCGCCGCAGATTGCACTTGAAGTGTCCGTAGTACACCGCATCGAAGCGAATCAGCGTGGTGAACAGGCGGATGTCCGCCTCGGTCAGGTACTCGCCGGCCAGATAGCGGTTGGCGCCCAGTAGCAACTCCAGGCGGTCCAGTTCGGCAAACACATCATCGAAGGCTTGTTCATAAGCCTGTTGCGAGGTGGCAAAGCCGGCGCGGTACACGCCATTGTTCACCGCCGGATAAATCCGCTCGTTCAATGCATCGATCTCACCGCGTAGCGGCGCCGGGTAGAAGTCCAGGTCGTTACCGGTCAAATCATCGAAGGCACCATTGAACATGCGGATGATTTCCGATGATTCATTGCTGACGATGCGTTTTTGCCGTTTGTCCCACAGCACCGGCACAGTGACGCGGCCGGTGTAGTCGGCGGTGTCGGCAGTGTAGCGCTGGTGCATGAAGTCGAAGTGATCGAGCTTGTCGCCGGTAGAGCCCAGGTTCTGGTCGAAGGTCCAGCCGTTTTCCAGCATCAGCCAACTGACCACCGAAACGTCGATCAGGTTTTCCAGGCCTTTGAGTTTGCGCAGGATCAGTGTGCGATGAGCCCACGGACAGGCCAGGGACACGTACAGGTGATAGCGCCCGGGTTCGGCCGCAAAACCACCGACGCCGGTGGGTCCCGGTTTACCATCAGCGGTCAGCCAGTGGCGACGCTGCGCCTGTTCACGCTGGAAAGCGCCGTCCTTGCTGCTTTCGTACCACTTGTCCTGCCAGCGGCCATCAACTAACAATCCCATGTTCAAGACTCCAGAAACCCATAATCGTTGGGGTTGAGTCTATTCCGATGAGTTCGAACAAAAAGCGCAAAGATCGGGCGCAAATGATCGATTAAATCGATTTGTCCCGCGCCGCCCAGTATTTTTCAGCGGTTTCGAAGGCCTGTTCGCGGCTCTGGCCCAGGCCACGCAGGGCCAGGGCCATGGTCGAGATCAGGGCCATTTGCGGGTAGCTGTCGACCACATCACCACGCCACACCGCTTTCAAGTGCTCGGGATCAAGCGATGCGGGTTTGACGTGACGCTGCGCGGACAACTGCGGCCATTCCTCGTCCCAGCTCTCGCCGCCGGTGGTGCCGTACAGGTGGCTGTCGGCGTCCGGGTTGATCTCGATTTCGCCGCCATCGCCCTTGATCACGATGGCGGTATCGCCGAGCAGTCCGCTGGCGTCGCGATGTACGGCCTGATAACCCGGGTGGAAAATACTCTGCAGGCCGCAACGGGCGCCCAGCGGATTGAGGATCCGCGCCAGCGAGTGGATTGGCGAGCGCAGGCCCAGGGTGTTGCGCAGGTCGATCATGCGTTGCAGCTGTGGCGCCCAGTCCATCAATGGCATGAACGCCAGCCCGCCGTTATCCAACGCCTCGCCAACCTGCTGCCAATTGCGGCACAGCGGGATGTTCAACTCGCCCAACAATTGCTCGCTGTACAGCCGGCCGGCCGTGTGGGCACCGCCGCCATGCATGAAAATCCGCACGCCGTTTTGCGCCAGGCACTTGGCCGCCAACAGATACCACGGCAGGTGCCGTTTCTTGCCGGCGTAGGTCGGCCAGTCCAGATCCACTGCCAGCGCCGGAGGATTCAGGCGCTCACGCAAGGCTTCAGTGAACCCGGCCATTTCCTCGGCGCTTTCTTCTTTGTGTCGCAACAACATCAGAAACGCGCCGAGCTGGGTTTGCTCGATCTTTTCATCGAGCACCATGCCCATGGCCTCACGGGCCTCGACCCGGGTCAGGTCACGGGCGCCGCGCTTGCCTTTGCCAAGGATCCGCACGAATTGGGCGAACGGATGCTCGGCGGGCGTTTCGAGTGTCAGTGCTGGGTAATCGGTCATAAGCAATTCGTCGGTTTGGGCAGGCCCGCCAGTTTCGCGGCGAGTTTGGCGGGAGTGCCTTTGAACAGTCGGTTCAGGTGCAGGCTGTTGCCTTTTTCCGGGCCGAGTTTCAGGGCGGTGTACTTGATCAAAGGGCGGGTGGCCGGCGACAGCTGGAATTCGGCGTAGAAACTGCGCAACAGTTCGAGGACTTCCCAGTGTTCGGGTGTCAACTCAATGTCTTCGGCAGCCGCCAGGGCACTGGCCACATCGGCTGACCAGTCACTCAGTTCGACCAGGAAACCGTCCTTGTCCAGTTCGATGGCTCGGGCGCCGACCGTCAATGCATTCATAGCCAACTGTTGACCTTGTCGTAGTGAGTCGACAGTTCGACGAAGGCCGGGTAATCGATGGCGCGAGCCCAGTCTGGAACCGCAAGCGCACGGGCCTGGGCATCTTCGGCCAGGACGAACAACTTCAGGCCGCGTGCACTGAGCGCCGTGAACGGTGCGGTGCCTGGCTGCAGCGCATAGGCGGCATCTCCGGACAGCAGCAACCCGTCGTTGGCGCCGATCACGCGCAGGCAACTGGTCAGGCGTTCGTCGCCGAACGGGGAATGAGACAACACATGCAAAGTCGACATCAGAGGGTGATCACCTGGTCGTAACGGTCAATGAGGGCGGTGATTTCGTGGGCGGCCAACACTTGGGCTTCTTCCAGCGACAGGCCGTCCGGATCCAGGCCACGCTGGGCGATACTGTCGCCACAGGCAAACAGTTCCTCGACACCGAACATCGGCAGGGCTTGCAGATTGGCGCTCAGGTCTTTCTGTTGCAGTGCCTTGGCGTTCTGGCCGGCGGCCAACTGGAACACGCCGTCATCGAGAAACAACAGGCCGATCGGCAGATCGAAGGCACCCCCGGCCAGCACGATATCCAGTGCTTCCCGCGCGCCCGGGCCGGACCAGGGCGACTGGCGGCTGATGATCAACAAGGATTTGGCCATGTCATGCGCCTCCGAAACAGATCAGGCGGTCGGCATCCTGCGCCGCGTCATGCAATTGGCCCAGGCCGGACAACTCCCACGGCGCACCGACAGCAATCGCCTCGCGCTGATAGCGCCTGGCTTCTTCCTCGTTCAACACGCCACGACGCAGCGCGGCGGCGATGCACACCACGCCATCTAGCTGATGGTCGCTGACAAAGGTGCGCCATTGCCTGGGCAAGTCCAGTTCATCCTGGGGCGTGACCACGCTGGCAGACGCGTTGTAGACGCCGTCCTGGTAGAAAAACAGCCGGACAATCTCATGCCCGCCGGCCAGCGCGGCCTGGGCGAACAGCAGGGCGCGGCGCGAGGAGGGCGCATGGGCGGCGCAAAACACGGCGATGGCGAACTTCATGGTGCACTCGATCAGCGAAACTGCGGCCATGATAATGCTTTATCGGCGGGGCGGCGATTCGACTTGCCCGCGAAGGCGCCCGATACAACAACACAAAGCCCGGCAGGGATAATCTGCCTACGGCTCTATCCCATACAAGTCGCAATACTCCAGCCAATCCATCCCGGCCATCTCCGCCACTTCCCGGTGCACTTCCCGGCGCTGCGTTTCGTAGTCTTCGGCCGTGGCAGCCGTCAGTTGCAGAGTCAGCTCCCAGGCGAACAATCCTTGCCGTTCTGCCTCGGCTTCGAAGGCCTCATGCAAACGTTCGTCACGATACTGCGCCGGGGTTTCGCCCTTGGCCTGGGCCAGCAACGGGTTGAGATGGTCGAGGTCGTGGCGCAACTGGGGGCGTTCGTCGAGAAAACGCTTCAATGCCTGCTCATGTTGCTGCTCGGTTGCCGCCATGGTCGCTCCTTGAGTGGGGATTACGAAGACTGCTTCTTGCTGGCCTTGGCCGCTGCCGCCAGGCATTCGAGGGCAAACTGTTCGGTGTAGGTCATCTGGATCGGCGTGGTTTCGCCTTTGACGGTTCTTTCGCCGTCGAGGATGTAACGAATCCGCTTGTCGGTGACGCCGATTCGCTTGGCGATCCAGGAAGGCGTCTGACCGATCTGGCTGATCAGCTTGTCGGCATATTCAGTGCTCGGTTTGTAGAACTCGGCATTAGGTGTCATCAGATTTCCAGTCATGGGCGCGATGCGGCGTTATTGGCGCGACAGGGTGCGCGAATCGTCGCGCGCTGTCGCGGTATAAATGCAGTAAAGCAGAACGATACGGCCTGCCAGGGTGATAAAGTCCGCTTTTTCCCGATGAGTGAATGCAATGCGAATTCTGATGGTGGCGCTGGCCGTGACGTTGCTGGCGGGATGCGTGGGTTCGGCGATGAACGATGCCCGCACCAAGGCCCCGTACAAGACCCTGAACTCGGAAAAACCGGCCAAAGACGTTGCCCAGTGCGTACAGTTTTCCTGGCAGGACGAGGCCGTGTTCGGTGTCGATGCCGCTGCGTATCTGGAGCCTGGCGAGAAGGGCGGCACGACCGTTTATACACGTTCGGCAGAGTCGTTTGTGGACGTGACCACCGATGCCTCTGGCACGGCGTTGAGCTACTACGCCCAGAAGGATGATTTCGTGGCCAAGCGCCGGTTGGCGGCGTTGGCGACCTGCCTCTGATCTGATGGCTAGCTCAAGTCCCCTGTGGGAGCGAGCTTGCTCGCGATAGCGGATTGTCTTCAACATAGATGTCGACTGACCTGACGCCATCGTCGGATCGCCGCCCGGAGCAAGCTCGCTCCCACAGGTTTTGTGTCGAGTCAGTAATTCAGGCGCTTCTGGAAGAAGAAGTGCTTGTGCCCCGGCGGGTAATCGGCAATGTGGCCGATCTCGCTGTAGCCGCATTTCTTGTAGAACTCAGGGGCCTGGAATTCAAAGGTGTCGAGCCACAGTCCGACGCAGCGCCGTTCCCGCGCCAGGTCTTCGGCCATCTGCATCAGTTTCGAACCCAGGCCCTGTCCCCGCGCCTGTTCCGGCACCACCAACAAGTCAATGTACAGCCACTGGTAAAACAATCGGCCATGCAGGCCGCCGAGGATCTCGTCGTTGTCGTCGCGCACCAGCAAGGCGATGTGCTCAGGCACGTTACCTTCGGCCTTCGAGCCGTTGTACGCGCGCAATGGCTTGAGGATGGCCAGGCGTTGTTCTTCCGTGGGGTTTTGCGACAGTTCAATACGCAGGTTCATGGCTATATCCTTATGGCAGTGAAACCGCAGCCTATCCCGGTCGCAGCGATTGTTCCATCCCCGGAAAAGTTGAACCGTCGCCAACGCGCAGCTTGCCTGAGGGGGCAAAGGCTGTCTGTTTTCACTTAACATGTGCACCCTCTGACAAAAAAACAGGACACGTTGTCATGTCGAACACAGCCGAGCGGGTCAACATCCTTGAGTCTCAGGTGTTGTCCCACGACTGGTACCTGCTCAGGAAAATCACCTTCGATTACCAACGCAACAACGGCGAGTGGCAACGCCAGACGCGAGAGGTCTACGACCGGGGCAATGGCGCGGCGATTCTGTTGTACAACCGCGAAAAGAGAACCGTGATACTGACCCGGCAATTTCGCTTGCCGGTGTTCGTCAATGGCCACGATGGCCTGTTGATCGAAGTGGCGGCGGGGCTGCTGGAAGGCGCGGCGCCTGAAGACCGCATCCGCGATGAAGCCGAGGAAGAGACGGGTTACCGCGTGCACCATGTGCAGAAGGTGTTCGAGGCGTACATGAGCCCGGGTTCGGTGACGGAAAAGCTGCACTTTTTCATTGCCGAGTACGATGCGAAGTCGAAAGTCAGCGACGGTGGTGGACTGGAGGCGGAAACCGAAGAGCTGGAAGTGCTGGAGTGGGCGTTCGAGGACGCGCTCGAAGCGTTTTACCGTGGCGAAATCTGCGACGCCAAAACCATCATGCTGTTGCAGTATGCCGCGATGAAAAACCTCTTCGCCCGATCCCGATAGACCCGAACCTGTAGGAGCCGGCTTGCCGGCGAAGGCGGCCTGAAGGAGCTGGCTTGCCAGCGATGGCGTCCTCAATTGCGATGCTGCACTCAAAGACCGCCTTCGCTGGCAAGCCAGCTCCTACAGGGTTAAAAGCCTGGCAGGCGTGCCGTGCCGGGCCATTGCCCACCCTCCAGCGTCAGCAACAACGCCTTCGCCTCCAGCCCACCGGCGAACCCGGTCAACTTGCCCGACGCACCAATCACCCGGTGACACGGCGCCACGATTGAAATCGGGTTCTTGCCATTCGCCGCCCCCACCGCCCTGACCGCCGCCGGGTTGCCGATCTGTTCGGCGATCTGGCTGTAGCTGCGGGTCTCGCCGAACGGGATGGTCAGCAGCGCCGTCCAGACCTTTTTCTGAAATTGCGTACCGGCAAAATCCAGTTCCAGTTCGAAGCGATCGCGAGTGCCGGAAAAATATTCGCGCAACTGCGCAGCCGTGCGCACCAGGATCGGGTTGTCCGGCGCTTCGCTCATCGGGCCGAGGCGCACCCGGCCCGGTTTGTCGTTTTCCCAGAGGATGGCCGCCAGTCGCGAACCGTTCGCCACCAGCTTCAACTGGCCCACGGGTGAAGCCACGGTGGTGCAGGTATAGGTCATGCCAGGGCTCGCGCAAAATTGCTGAACAGGCGTTAAGGATACTGTCTCGACGGGGAGGCGCAATACGTAATCCCGACCATACTTGGCAACGGCTTTTGAAATGTTTCCCTGTTTAATAACAAGAAGAGACCGACTGATGAAGTACGAACCTTTTGCCAAATCGCTGATTGCGACCTCGTTGGTGCTCAGCTGCCTGACAGCTCACGCAGCATCTGTGGCCCCGGCTACCGGGGAAAACGGCATGGTGGTCACGGCCCAGCACCTGGCCAGCCATGTGGGTGTGGATGTACTGAAGAAAGGCGGCAATGCCGTTGATGCGGCGGTCGCGGTCGGCTATGCGCTGGCGGTGGTGTATCCCGCGGCAGGCAACCTCGGCGGTGGCGGTTTCATGACCATTCAACTGGCGGACGGGCGCAAGACCTTCCTCGACTTCCGTGAAAAAGCCCCACTGGCCGCAACCGCCAACATGTACCTGGACAAGGAGGGCAACGTCGTCCCCGATCTGAGTACCCGTGGCCACCTGGCCGTGGGTGTGCCGGGCACCGTTTCGGGCATGGAGCTGGCGCTGTCCAAATACGGCACCAAGCCGCGCAAGGAAATCATGGCCCCGGCCATCAAGCTGGCTGAAGACGGTTTCGTGCTGGAGCAGGGCGATGTCGATCTGCTGGACTACGCCACCGACATGTTCAAAAAGGACATGAAGGATTCCGGCTCGATCTTCTTGAGCAAAGGCGAACCGATGCAGGTCGGCCAGAAACTGGTGCAAAAGGACCTGAGCAAGACCCTGCGGGAGATCTCCGAGAAAGGCGCCGACGGTTTCTATAAAGGTTGGGTGGCCGACGCCATCGTCACCTCCAGCCAGGCCAACAAGGGCATCATCACCCAGGCCGACCTCGACAAATACAAGACCCGCGAACTGGCACCCATCGAGTGCGACTACCGTGGCTACCACGTGGTTTCCGCACCGCCACCGAGCTCCGGTGGCGTGGTGATCTGCGAGATCATGAATATCCTCGAAGGTTATCCGATGAAGGATTTGGGTTATCACTCGGCCCAGGGCATGCACTATCAGATCGAGGCGATGCGCCACGCCTATGTGGACCGCAACAGCTACCTGGGCGACCCGGACTTCGTGAAGAACCCGATTGCCCACCTGCTGGATAAAAACTACGCGACCAAGCTGCGCGAAGCGATCAAGCCACAAAAAGCCGCGGTATCCAGCGAACTCAAGCCTGGTGTAGCGCCCCATGAAGGCAGCAACACCACCCATTACTCCATCGTCGACAAGTGGGGCAACGCGGTGTCGGTGACCTACACCCTCAACGACTGGTTCGGTGCTGGCGTGATGGCGAGCAAGACCGGGGTCATCCTCAACGATGAAATGGACGACTTCACCTCGAAAATCGGCGTGCCGAACATGTACGGCCTGGTGCAGGGCGAGGCCAACGCGATCGC
This sequence comes from Pseudomonas sp. A-B-19, assembly GCF_019947515.1. Taxonomy (NCBI): domain Bacteria; kingdom Pseudomonadati; phylum Pseudomonadota; class Gammaproteobacteria; order Pseudomonadales; family Pseudomonadaceae; genus Pseudomonas; species Pseudomonas sp. A-B-19. The sequence continues at coordinate 14,938 of NZ_JAGYGN010000032.1, read as the reverse complement.
GCCCGGCAAGGCGCCGCTGTCGTCCATGAGCCCGACCATCGTCACCAAGGACGGCAAAGTGGTGATGGTGGTCGGTACGCCGGGTGGCAGCCGCATCATCACAGCGACCTTGCTGACCATGCTCAACGTGATCGACTATGGCATGAACATCCAGGAAGCGGTGGATGCACCGCGGTTCCATCAGCAGTGGCTGCCGGAGGAAACCAACCTGGAAGCTTTCACCACCAGCCCGGACACGGTGAAAATCCTCGAGAGCTGGGGTCACAAGTTCGCCGGTCCCCAGGATCCCAACCACCTGGCGGCGATCCTGGTCGGTGCGCCATCCCTGGGCGGCAAACCGGTCGGCAAGAACCGTTTCTACGGGGCGAACGACCCACGGCGTAACACCGGGTTGTCGCTGGGTTATTGAGGGTTGTGTCCGGAGGGGGACGGGCTTATGTTCGTCCCCTGATCACTCGGCATATCAAGGAAGGAAATCATGACCACTGCGTTGCTAATCATCGACGTTCAACAGGCTTTGTGTTCCGGTGAGTACGAGTGCTTCGAGATTGGACGGGTCATCAACACCATCAATGACCTGTCTGCCCGGGCGCGCAAGGCTGGCGTTCCCGTGGTGCTGATCCAGCACGAAGAAACCGGCAGCCCGCTGGCGCATGGCGCTGCCGGCTGGCAACTGGCCGAAGGGCTGCAAACCTCGCCCAAGGACCATCGCGTGCGCAAGACCACCGGGGATTCGTTCTACCAGACCAATCTGCAAAAACTGTTGGCGAAAGAGGACATCGAGCGCCTGGTCATCTGCGGCCTGCAGACCGACTATTGCGTCAATGCCACCGTGCGCCAGGCGCTGAAACTGGGCTATGACGTGGTGCTGGCGGGCGACGCCCATTCCACCGTCGACAACGGCAACCTCAGCGCCGAAGACATCATTGCCGAGCACAACAAGGACCTGGCGCACCTGACCGGTTCCGTGGCACGGATCGATGTGATACCGGCCAAAGACATCCACTTCTGAAACCACAACATCCCCCTGTAGGAGCGAGCTTGCTCGCGAAGGCGTCATTACCGCCAGCATCGGTGTCGGCTGACCCACCGCCATCGCGAGCAAGCTCGCTCCCACAGTAATTTCGGTCGAGCACAGACTTTGCGTACACCCACCAACCCTGTGGGAGCGGGCTTGCCCGCGATGAGGTCAGCACATTCAACATTGATATCGGCTGACCCACCGCTATCGCGAGCAAGCTCGCTCCCACAGTAATCCCGGTTGCTGGCAGATTTTGCGTACACCCACTAACCCTGTGGGAGCGAGCTTGCTCGCGATGGCGTCATTACAGCCAGCATTGACGTTGACTGACCCACCACTCCCACAGGACCTACGGCGCTCCGAAAATCTCCATCAGCTCATTGAGAAACGCACTCACCAGGTCCCGCTGCCGCGATGAATGCCGCACGGCCGCATGGAAGCTCACCTCATAGCGCAACAGATCCGGGTTCAGCGGGTGCAACTGCCCCAGTTGTTCATGGCGGGTCGCGTAGTGCTGCGGCAGAAACCCCAGGTGCTGGCCGGACAGGATCAGCAGGGCCGCGCCGTCCATGCTGTCGGTGAGCACTGTCAGGCGTTCGATGGACGTGGGGGCCGGCATTTCCGGCAGCGGATGGCTCGGCCAGACCCAGTCGAACCCGCTGACATCTTCCCGAGTCAGTGCGCCGACCTTGTCGAACAGCGGATGCGAAGGCGCGCAGTAGGCAATCTGGGTTTCCGGGAACAACGGGAAATAATCGATGCCGGGCAAGCGATGCCAGAAGTAACCGATGGCCAGGTCGATATGGCCGTTGATGATTTTCTCTTCCAGCAGGGACGATGACAGCTCGGTGAAATGGAAGTACAGCCCCTCGTGCCGCGCCCGTAAACGGGCAATGGCCTGGCCGATTTTCCTGTTCGCCACGGGATCGATTTGCCCCAGCAGTCCGATGTTGATGCTGCCCGAGACTTTGCGGTTGATGTGCTGCACCTCGACCCGGAAACCTTCGGCTGCCGCCAGCAAGCGCCGGGCCGCCTCGATGAACTGAGTGCCTTTGGGCGTTACCGAAAACCCGCCGCGCCCGCGTTCGCACAGACGGAAACCAACCCGGGCTTCCAGCGTCGCCAACTGCGCGCTGATCGTGGGTTGTGTGGTGTTGAGGGCGGTTTGCGCCGCCGAGATGCCGCCCGCCTCGACGACGGTCAGAAATACCCGGATCAGACGCAGATCCAGCTCCGTTACAGTTCCCAGCATGGGGGCTCCCGATTCTCGCTTACATAGATTCTGATCTATGTGAACAGTGTGCCTGCGATATTTTATTGCCGGAACTCACGCCCTACATTGCTGTGAAACCAGCGCCATCGTCAGCTTATTCTGGAGTTTCACCTGATCTGGACGTCGTAGCGAGCGCTGTACCCACAAAAACAACAATCAACAGCATAGGAACAATCGTATGTCAGGTTCCCCAGTGTCTGCGCACGCCACCGAGGCGAGCGGCGGGTTGGCCATCGAAGGCCACTCCATCGATTACATTCCGGAAAACGAACGTCACGCCAAGCTCAGCAGCCAGGGGCCATTCTGGTTTCTCGGCAATTTCCACTTCTTCACCATTTCCATCGGCTTTGTCGGCCCCAGCCTCGGCTTGTCCGCACTGTGGACCATGCTCGCCGGTGCCCTGGGCATCATGTTCGGCACCATTTTCATGGCGTTCCACGGCTCCCAGGGCCCGGAAATGGGCCTGCCGCAGATGATCCAGTCCCGCGCCCAGTTCGGCTATCGCGGGGTGATCCTGGCGTTGATGGCGACGATGTTCGTGTTCGTCGGTTTCAACGTGGTGAACATCTCGCTGATCATGAACGGCCTTGAACATGTGTTTGGCATTGACCCGACCCTCGTCGCCGTGGCCGTGGTGCTGATCGGCGCGCTGTTGTCGATCTACGGCCACGACCTGATGCACAAGGCCTTCAAGTGGGCCTTGCTGGCGACCTTGCCGTTGTACGCACTGGTGACCATTGCCCTGATGTTCGGTGCGGGCCAGGAAGGCATCACACCGGCCGCCGACCTGGGCTTCAACTGGGTGGCCTTCGCCACACTGTTCGCCATCGGCGCCAGCTACAACATCTCCTACGCACCCTACGTGTCTGACTATTCCCGCTACCTGCCGAAAAACACCAGCCGGGCGAAACTGATCGCGGCGGTGTTCATCGGCGCCTCGTTGTCTGGCAGCTGGATGATCGGCCTCGGTGCCTGGCTGGCGCAGGAGCTGAAAGCCGCAGACGCGCTGGTGGCGTTGAATCAGGTCGGCTCCTCGATGGTGCCGGGGCTGGGCAATCTGCTGGTGATCGTCTCGGTGGCGGGCTTCCTGCCGATCATCGCGCTCAACACCTACAGCGCCATGCTGACGCTGCTGACCGGTGTCGACTCGATCAAAAAAATCACCCCGACACCCCGCGCCCGTGTGCTGTCGATCAGTGTGATCAGTGTCATTCTGTTGACCTGCGTGCTGTCGATCAAAGGTGACGGCATCGCACTGTTGAACACCTTCCTGGTGCTGTTGCTGTACTTCCTCGTGCCGTGGACCGCGGTCAACCTGGTGGACTACTTCTTCGTGCGCAAGGGCCGTTATGCGATCCCGCATTTCTTCACGCCAAAAGGCATCTACGGCGCCTGGCAATTTCGCGGCATCGTCTCGTACCTGATCGGTTTCGCCGCCATGGTGCCGTTCTTCTACATCTTCGATGCGGCCGCCGGCAAAGAAGTTTTCGTCGGCCCGCTGGCACGGGTGCTGGAAGGCGTGGACATCGCCTGGCTGGTGGGCCTGGTGGTCTCGGGGCTGACCTATTACCTGCTCAGTCGTTCGCTTGATCTGGCCGCCGAACGCCGGGTGATCGATGCGCTGAGTGAAAACGACATCGTCGCCATGACCCATTCATCTGCGGAGGCAGGGCGTTGAACAGCGTAAAAAATACCGTGGTCGCCTGTTGCCAACTGGCACCGAAAATCGGCGACCTGGCCTACAACCGCACGCTCACCGAACGCGCGATTCGCCAGGCAGCCTTACAGGGCGCGCAAGTGGTGGTGCTGCCGGAACTGGTGCAGAGCGGTTATCTGTTCGCCGACCGCATTGAGGCGCTGTCGCTTGCGGAGACCACTGAAGGCCCGATAGTGCAGCTTTGGCAGGTGCTGGCCCGTGAGCTGAACCTGGTGATCGTCGGCGGATTCTGCGAGCGCCTGCCCAGTGATGAACTAGCCAACAGCGCGGCAATGATCGACGCCAACGGCCTGCGCGCGGTGTACCGCAAGGCGCATCTGTGGGATGCCGAGAAGGACATCTTCACGGCCGGCGATGCGCCACCGCCGGTGGTCGAAACGGTGCATGGACGGCTCGGCATGCTGATTTGCTACGACCTGGAATTCCCCGAGTGGGTGCGTCTGCCGGCGCTGGCCGGGGCCGATCTGCTGTGCGCGCCGGTCAACTGGCCCGACGGTCCGCGGCCGCAGACCGAGCGCCCGGCCGAAGTGCTGCGGGTACAGGCCAATGCCTCGGTCAACCGCATGTTCATCGCCGCCTGTGATCGCTATGGCCATGAACGGGGTGTCGGCTGGGTCCAGGGCTCGGTCATCGTCGATGCCGACGGCTACCCGCTGGCCGGGCCGGCGGAGCAGGGGGGCGAGCAGATGTTGCTGGCCACGCTGAACCTCGGCGAGGCGCGCAACAAACGCATCAGTGCGCGTAATGACCTGCATCGGGACCGCAGGCCGCAGTTGTACGGTTGAGCGGCTGTTTGTAACTGCTGATGTCACAGCGAGCTGGACGCCATTCCCGGCCCTATGGCATCGTCGAAGCAACAGACCATGCTGTGAACAGGATCGCCATGATGGGGGAGGGAAATAAAGTCGACGGTGACGCAACGGCGGTCACGCTCAAGGCGTTCAATCACTGCGTATTGCACCTTGGCCGGCTGGCGCGGGAGAGCGGGGCGTCGCGATTCATCGCCGATGGCCTGCTGGCATTCGGTCAACTGGTGCCCTTCGCGTCTGCCTGGTGGGGCGAGATGTCGACGCCTGGCCCTGATGTTCCTCCCCAGAGCTGGATGCACGGCAGCATCAATCTCCCCGAATCCTTTGCCGCCGAATGGCATCCGGTGGCGGCCAACGATCAGTTCTCCCACACCACGCTCAACCGTCCCGGTGAGGTGGTGCGCGACAACGGTTTCAACGACCCGTGCGAGGCGGTCAACGATTTCGCCCGGCGTTACGATCTCTACCACTTGATGAGCATCACCTATGAGTTGCCCGAAAGCGGCTTGATGTTTTTCGTCTGCCTCTACCGTGGCCAGGATGAACGGGCGTTCGAGGAGAACGAAGCCGAGCTGTTTTCGGCATTCTGCGACCACCTGTTCCAGCTGTGGCGGTTTCAGGTGCAGGACATGATTCGCTTCGACAGCGAAAACGGCGCGAGTGATTTTGGCGTCGCGCGCATGGACGGCAGTCTGCTGTATATCGGGGCCAGGTTGTGCACCGCCATTCAACGCGAACTGCCCGGCTGGAGCGGTTCAATGCTGCCGGGCGAGGTGATCGCGCAATTGCCAAAGGCGCCCTGTGTGATTCGTCTGGGCCGCTGCGCCCTGACCCTCACTCCCAACGCCGGACACGTCATCCTTTCCCTCGATGCGCCATCAGGCGGAGATGGCCTGGCACCTCGCGAGCGCACGGCGGCGATGCTGTTCGCCGCCGGCCACTCCTACAAGGAGATCGCCAAAATGCTCGCCCTGAGCCCGGCAACCGTGCGCACCTATTTGCGCAATTGCTACTTGCAGCTCGGTGTGAAAAGCAAGGTGGAGCTGGGTTCGGTCCTGCGTTCGCCGGGTGCGCTGGCGGAGTCCGTGCGCCGGGATTAACCCCAGCCGTTTCAACTATTTGCCTGACCCCTCCTCATTTGCAGAGGTCCATTCGCGCGCTGCGCCCTATAGGGTAGGCCCTGTCTATCAGGGGCTGGCGCAGTCGCTTCGGGCCGCTTCAAAACAATAAGAACAGGGGTGAGGCATTTGAGACTTTCCAGGCTTTTTGTCGCCATTGCGGCGACGACGGCATTTTCCGGCATGGCGCTGGCGGCGACACCCGCCGACACGGTCATGCGCAATGGCTACGTCTACACCGTCGATGGCCAGAATTCCGTGCAGCAGGCCATTGCCATTTCGGGCGGCAAGATCGTCTATGTCGGCAGCGATGCCGGGGTCGACGGTTACATCGGCAAGCAAACCCAACTGATCGATCTGGCCGGGCGCATGCTGATGCCGGGCTTCGTCGATGCGCACATGCACCCGGGGGATGGCGGTCGCGCCATGACCTTGTGCGATCTGAAATACCAGACCATGACCCGCGCGCAGTTTCAGGCGAACATCCAGGCCTGCCTCGATGCCGACAAGGACAAGGGCCCGGACGTGTGGCTGGAAGTCGGCAGCTGGGACCGCATGGGCATGACCGGGCTCGACGGCGACGCTGACAAATCGACCCTGGACGCGCTCAAGACCAAGCGTCCGATCCAGGTGCGCTCCACCGACTTCCACACCGTGCTGACCAACTCTCGCGGCCTGGAACTGGCCGGCATCAGCAAGAACACCGCCGACCCGGAGGACGGCAAATACCGCCGCGACAGCACCGGCAACCCGAACGGCATCTGTGAAGACGGCGCCGCCGAATCGTTGGCCGCCGTGGTGCCGCCTGCCACCGATGCGGAAAAACTCAATCAGGTTCGCGCAGCCCTCGACGCCATGCGCCAGCAAGGCATCACCAGTTTCATGGATGCGCTGTCGGGACCTGAAAACGGCAAGGCCTTCACCCGCCTGCAAAAGTCCGGCGAGCTGACCGCCCGGGCCTTGCTGGCGATAAAACTGGACCCGGCCGCCGCTGCCGCCGACCCGGTGAAAACCATCGCTGAGGCCAAGGCTCTGGCCAGCACCTACGACCAGGGCGACGTGAACGTCGCGCCGGGCGTGAACATGCGTCACGTCAAACTGTTCATGGACGGCATCATCAATGCCCCGGCGGACACCGGCGCCATGCTGACCCCGTACCTGCACAACAGCGGTACCGACCAGGCGCCGAAGTGGACGCCAGGCAAGAACCTGGGCGAACTGTACTTCCCGCCGCAAGTGCTCAATCCGTTGTTGCTGCAAGCGATCAAGGCCGGTTTCGACCCGCACCTGCACGCCACCGGCGAGCGCGCGGTACGGGATGCTCTGGACAGCGTCGCCTATGTGCGCAAGGAGCTGCCCGGTACTGATTTCCGCCCGGCCATCGCTCACGCCGAGTCGGTCGACCCTGCCGACTATTCGCGCTTCAAGGCGCTGGACGTCACCGCCACCATGTCGTTCCAGTGGGCACAACAGGCACCTTCCACGGTCGATGGCACCCGTGATCACCTTGGCGCCGAGCGATTCGAGCGCATGGAACCCTCGGGCAGCATCGCCCATGCCGGCGGCCGAGTGGCGTTTGGCAGCGATTGGCCGGTCGATCCACTGGATGAGTTCCTGGCGCTGAAAGTCGGTGTCACCCGTTCCGGCGACCCGACCAATCCGCACAGCTATGGCCCCAAATATGCCGGGCGACTCAACGCTGACCCTGCGCTGTCGCGAGCCGAAGCGCTGCGCAGCATCACCCTCGGTTCCGCCGAACAGCTGAAGCTGGAGGCGGTGCTGGGTTCGGTCGAAGTCGGCAAATTCGCTGACCTGATCGTGCTCGACAAGAACTTCATGCAGGTGCCCGAGGAGGAACTGGGCCGCAACGACGTGCTGCTGACGCTGGTCGGCGGCAAGGTCGTGTGGGCCAAGGCACCATTCCTCGGGCTTGCGCCACACGTGGCTTCCCAAGCAGTTACTTCCCGATCCGCCCCATAAAAACCAGAGAGCGTTCCGATGCGATTGATTCCAAACCTGTTGGCCGCCGCGCTGGCCCTGTCGTCTGTGCAGGCCATGGCCGCCGCTGACCTGGTGTTGTTCAACGGCAAGGTCTTTACCGCCGAACCCGGCCAGGCACTGGTGCAGGCTGTTGCGGTGCAAGACGGCAAGATTCTGAAAGTGGGCAGCGATGCCCAAATCAATGCCCTGGCCGATGCCAAGACCCAGCGCATAGACCTGGCGGGCAAGGTGTTGATGCCGGGCATGATCGACACCCACAGCCACCCGGTGGTGGCGGCGTTCGACAGCATGAAGGCCAACCTGCTGGACGAGGTCAAAGCTTTGCCGGAGCTGGAGCAATGGTTGATCGAAGAAGACAAGGCCGGACGTGCCCGGTCCGGTGATGTTATCAGCGTGGCCGGGGTCAGTTCGGCTTACTGGGAGAAGAGCCGTGAACTGGGCAAGGTGTTCAACCAGGGACGCTGGGCCGATCAGCCGATCGTCTTCAGCGGCATCGACGGGCACACCGGTTGGGCCAACACCGCGATGCTCAAGCGTCTGAAGATCGATGCGGCACTGGTGAAAAGCCTGCCGGAAAAAGAACGCGGTTACATCGGCCATGAAGCGGACTTCACGCCGAACGGCTACTTTGCCGAATCCCGCTGGGATGTGGTGCGCAATGGTATTCCCGCGCCCACCCCGGAGGCCATGCTCAAGGCCGCTCGCGAGGCGGTGAAGATCAACAATCAATTCGGCGTCACCGCCTGGATGGACGCGGCGGCGAACGGCGGCAGTGAAGATTCGCTGTTCGATTTCCATGCCACCGCCGACAGTGTCGGCGTACTGCCACTGTACAAGGAGCTGGCGCAGAACGGCGAACTCAGTGCCCACGTCGCCGCGTTGATGGTCACCAACCCGAAGAGCAAACCTGTCGATCTGGAAGTGATCGCCACGGTGATGAAGCAATTCGAGGGCGTGCCTAACCTGACGTTCCCCGGCATCAAGGTGTTTGTCGACGGTATTCTCGAGTTTCCGGGGCAAACCGCAGCGGTCGTGGTGCCGTACAAGAACAGCCACAAGGACGGTCAACTGCTGACTGACCCGGCGCACTTCGGCGAACTGGTGGTGGCGGCGGAAAAACGCGGCTGGATCGTGCACATGCACGCCGTCGGCGACCGCGCGGTGCGTGAAGCGCTCAATGGCGTGGCCTATGCACGTAAACTCAGCCCGACGCCGGTGCCCCACAGCATCGCGCACCTGCAACTGGTCAACCCCAAGGAGTTTCCACGCTTCAAGCAACTGGGCGTGATCGCCTCGATGCAACTGCTGTGGGCCACCGGCGAGTCCTATACCGTCGAACTGGTCAAGCCTTACATCAGTGCCTTCGCCTATGGTTACCAGTATCCCGCGCGGTCCCTGCATAACGCCGGCGCGACGATTGCCGGCGGCAGCGACTGGCCGGTGTCGAGCGCCAATCCGTTCAACGCCATTGCCCAGGCCAGTACGCGCAAAGGGCCGTTGGGTGTGCTCAATGCCAAGGAAAGCATCGACCGCCAGACCATGTTCTACGCCTACACCCTCAACGCGGCGAAAACCCTGCGCCTGGACAAGCAGATCGGTTCGCTGGCACCGGGCAAGCAGGCTGACCTGATCATCCTCGACCGCGATGTGTTCAAGGTCAGCGATGACGAGCTGTTCGAAACCAAAGTCCTGAACACCTTCTTCGCCGGCAAACAGGTCTACGCCCCCGCGTCCTGACCTGCGTACACCCAGCACCGGCAACAAACCGCCAGCCCCTCGTAGCGCGAGGGGCCTGGCATCGCCATGCCTGAAATTCCCCGTACGCCATAACAACAAGAGAACTGTATGAACGCACTTTCAGCATTGACCCTCGCCGCACTCGCACTGGCCCCCCTGACCAGCCAGGCCCTGACCCTCAACGATGACTTCAGCCTGGACATGACCCTGGGCGTCGTCAGCGACTACCGCACCCGGGGCATTTCACAGACCCAGGGCGATCCGGCGGTGCAGGGCGGCGCGACGCTGCTGCATAGCAGCGGGCTGTACATCGGCGCCTGGACCTCCAACGTCGATTTCGGCGGCGGCTTCGACACCCGCCAGGAGCGTGAGTACTACGCCGGTTACTACTGGCAGGCCACGGACGCGATCAGCCTGGATCTGGGCTACATCAAATACGACTACCCGAAAAACTCCGAATTCAACCTGAGCGAAATCTACGCCGTCCTCGATCTGTACGGCGTGAAGCTGGGTGCCTATTACTCCAAGGACACGCCGAACTTCTTCGGCGAGGACCAGGACACCCTTTACACCTACCTGGGCTACAAAATCGATTTGCCGGCCGAAGTCGGTCTGGATTTGCGCTTTGGGCGCAATGATGTGAATGACCCTGCGTTCTGGTCCGCCAATGGCGATAGCCGTGAGTCTTACTACGAGTGGGAAGCCAAGCTGACCCGCGACTTCGTCGGTGTGACCTGGGGGCTGAGCTATGTCGACACCGACTTGTCGAAAAGCGAGTGCAGCAGTTGGTACGGCTATGACGACCTTTGCTCGGCAACAGTTGTAGCCAGCGCAACCAAGACCTTTTAATTTCCGTCCCTGACAATAAAAACAGTTCCACAAAGGAAACACCGTCATGAGTGCGCAACGCAGTCCCCTGATCGAGGCTCGCTCGATCGATTTCATTCCCGAGGCTGAGCGCCACGGCAGTCTCTACAGCCAGTTCACCCTGTGGCTCGGCGCCAACCTGCAGATCACCGCCATCGTCACCGGCGCCCTGGCCGTGGTGCTGGGCGGCGATGTGTTCTGGTCGCTGATCGGCTTGCTGATCGGGCAAGTGCTCGGCGGCGCCGTGGTGGCGTTGCATGCGGCGCAAGGGCCGAAGCTCGGGCTGCCGCAGATGATCTCCAGCCGAGTGCAGTTCGGGGTGTATGGCGCGGCGATCCCGATTGTCCTGGTGTGCCTGATGTACCTGGGTTTCAGCGCCACCGGCGCGGTGTTGTCGGGGCAGGCGATCGCGCAGTTGATCAGTGTCAGCGACAGCACCGGCATCCTGATTTTCGCCACGTGCATCGCGTTCCTGACGATCTTCGGTTATCGGGTGATTCACCTGGTCGGGCGGGTGGCCAGCGTGCTGGGCATCATCGCCTTCGCCTACCTGTTCACCCGGTTGATGACCCTCAACGACATCGGCCTGTTGCTCGACAATCGTCATTTCGGCTGGAGCACCTTCCTGCTGGCGGTGTCGCTCTCGGCGTCCTGGCAGATCGCCTTCGGCCCCTACGTGGCGGACTACTCGCGCTACCTGCCGAGCAAGACCTCATCGTGGAAAACCTTCGCCGCTGTCGGTCTCGGCACGGTGTTGGGCGCTCAGACTTCGATGGTGCTGGGGGTGTTCGCCGCCGCACTGGCCGGGGCGAATTTCCGTGGGCACGAAGTGGCGACCATTGTCGGCCTGGGCAGCACCGGGGTGATCGCGTCCTTGCTGTACCTGAGCATTGTCTTTGGCAAGGTCACCGTGTCCACCCTCAACGCCTATGGCAGCTTCATGTGCATCGCCACCATCATCAGCGGCTTTCGTCGGCGCCTGGAAATCACCGCCCGCCAGCGCATGCTGTTTGTGCTGCTGATCGTCGCGGCGTCCACCGCGCTGGCATTGCTGGGGCAGTACTCGTTCCTCAACTCGTTCAAGTACTTCATCCTGTTTTTGTTGACGTTCTTCACCCCCTGGAGCGCGATCAACCTGGTGGATTACTACTTCATCAACAAGGAGCGCTACGACATCCCGGCGCTGTCTGACCCGAACGGGCGCTACGGTCGCTGGAACGTGCTGGGGATCAGCGTCTATGTGATCGGCGTGTTGATCCAGCTGCCTTTTGTCGACACCCATTTCTACTCCGGGCCGATGGTTGCGCAACTGGGCGGGGTGGACATCTCCTGGATCGTCGGGCTGCTGGTGCCGGGTGTGATCTATTACGCGCTGGCCAAGCCGTCGATGAGTGGCGTGGTGGTTGAGCGGGGGTAATACCCGCACGTGTGGCGAGCGAGTTTTTGTGGCGAGGGAGCTTGCTCCCGCTGGACTGCGCAGCAGTCCCATATTTTAGGGCCGCTTCGCGCCCCAGCGGGAGCAAGCTCCCTCGCCACAGAGTCCAGTGTTTACTGGCGTTCGGGAAGCTTCCAGCGCTCGCGCAACCATCCGTACTGCGCTTCAGGCAACTGCACCAGCACCGGGGATTTGCTCGGGTCCAGCCAGTTGAACAGCCGTGCGATGTTCGCCGGGTCCATGGCCGTACAGCCACGGGTCGGCGTCGTGGGGCCGCGCCAGATGTGGAAGAAAATGCACGAGCCGGCGGCGGGAGTGGCCGGGGTGTTGTGCTGGATGACGATGCCCTGGCGGTACAGCTCATCCGAGCGGCGCATCCGTTCGGAGCTGCTCCAGTCCTTTTCGACGACCGCTACGTCGACCAGTTCGTTGTAACGCGTGGATTGACTGTCATCCACGCATTCGATGGTCGGCGTCAGCGACAGATAGGGCAGGCGGGTGTCGGCCGAAGGCTCGTAGCCGAACGCGGTACCCAGCTTGAACATGCCAGCCGGCGCCTTGCCGTCGCCTTCCTGTTTGACCGGCCCTTCAGGCTGCCCGATATCGAGCAGCCCCTTGCCCCAGCCCATGCCGTTCTTGCCGAGCACCACTGCAAAGGGCGCTTCGAATTTCTGGAAACTCTGCCCCTGCCGTTCATAGCGCTGGGCAGTGCCCTGGATGTCGTCCCAGCCTTTACTGGTGACCACGATCAGTTGATCGCTGCCGTCGAGTCCCTGGGCCATTGCGGCCAGCGGAAAAAACGCCACCAACAGGGTCTTGAGCAGAATGTTCATGGTGCAAGCGGCGTGATGGGGAAGTCCATGACGTCCGGCTTCGGCGGATTCCCGCTGTATGTGAAGTGCCACCACTCGGCCGAGTAACCGGTGAAACCTTCTTTCTCCATGGCGCGGTTGAGGCGCTGACGATTGGTTTTGGCCGTGGCATTGATCAACGCCGAGTCGGTATGCGCCCGCTCATCGAAGCAATCGAAACCGGTGCCCATGTCGAGCGCGCCGTCGTGCCAGCGCTCGCCATAAGGCGCCGTGCAATCCACCGGTTTGACGGAAGGCGTCCAGGTATCGGCAGGCAGGGCGTCGGGGCCGGTCAGCGTCAGGTCGACAGTGTTGCCCCGGGAATGATTGGACACCCGGGCCACATAACCCAGGCGCCAGAAGTCTTGCTTGTCGACCCGTGGATAGAACTCGGTCTTGAGTGGGTCGCCGGGTTCGCTGGCGAAACGACCCATGTCCGCCACCGCGCGGGTCGGGCGATAGCAGTCGAACACCTTCAAGCCATAGCCTTCGGCCTTCAGTGAGCTTTGCACTCTGGCTAACGCCTTCGCAGCATCCACCGACAGCAGGCACTCCGCTGCCTGGTAGCCATCGAGCGGATGCCCGGTGAAATTGTGCGCGCTGGCGTAGCGGATGTCCTGCTCAATGCCCGGATCGACGCTGCGCACATACACCATGTGCCCGGGTTTCGGCTCGTCGGCCAGGCACGGTGTAGCAAGGCTCAGGCACAGCAACAACAGACAGGGTGAACGCGACATCGGAAACGGCTCCATGCATGACCAGTCATCCCATCATGGCTTGAAACCGTCCGTACCTCCATGCAGTTGTTGATCGGCGTGATAGGACGAACGCACCAGCGGCCCGGACGCCACGTTCTTGAAGCCCAGACGCGTGCCTTCCTCGGCGAACCAGGCAAAGGTGTCGGGATGCACAAAACGCTGCACCGGCAAGTGACTGCGCGAAGGTTGCAGGTATTGGCCGAGGGTCAGCATGTCGATATCGTGCTCGCGCATGCGTTGCATGACCTCGATGACTTCTTCGTCGGTTTCGCCAAGGCCCAGCATCAGGCCGGATTTGGTCGGCACATGGGGCACCGCTTGCTTGAATTTCTGCAGCAAGTCCAGCGACCACTCGAAGTCCGAACCCGGCCGCGCGGCCTTGTACAGGCGCGGTACGGTTTCCAGGTTGTGGTTGAATACATCCGGCGGTTCAGAGGCGGTGATCGCCAAAGCGACATCCATGCGCCCGCGATAATCCGGCACCAGGGTTTCCAATTGAATGCCGGGCGACAGCCTGCGGATTTCCCGCAGGCAATCGACAAAATGCCGGGCGCCGCCGTCGCGCAAATCGTCGCGGTCCACCGAGGTGATCACCACGTACTTCAGGCGCAGTTCGGCAATGGCCACGGCCAGGTTCATCGGCTCGTTGGCGTCCAGTGGTTTGGGCCGGCCATGGCCGACATCGCAGAACGGGCAACGGCGTGTGCAGATGTCGCCCATGATCATGAAGGTTGCGGTGCCACCGGAAAAACACTCACCGAGGTTCGGGCACGAGGCTTCTTCGCAGACGCTGTGCAGCTTGTGCTTGCGCAGCAGTTGCTTAATGCGGTCGACCTCGGGAGAGATCGGCATGCGTACGCGAATCCAGTCGGGTTTGCGCGGGAGTTCATCCGTGGGAATGATCTTCACCGGAATCCGCGCGACCTTTTCTGCGCCGCGCAGTTTGGTGCCGATTTCTACTTTGGCCGGGCCTTTTTGCGCCGCTTCAGCAATGACAGTCATGGTTTTTCCTTGTGCAGACAGCTAATCAGGCAGGGCACGGAACCTGTGGGAGCGAGCTTGCTCGCGATGGCGGACTTACATTCAACATCAATGCTGAATGTCATGGCCTCATCGCGAGCAAGCTCGCTCCCACAGGTTTTTTCCCACAGGTTTTTTGTGTGGTGTGCTCAGTCGCGGTAGACCGGGAAGTCGGCGCACAGGGCTGCCGATTGTCGTGCGACATTGGCCTCGACATCGGCATCGCCGAGGTTGTCGAGGATGTCGCAGATCCAGCCGGCCAGCGTGACGCACTGGGTCACCTTGAAGCCGCGAGTGGTGACTGCCGGGGTGCCGATGCGCAGGCCGGAGG
>NZ_JAGYGN010000031.1:0-67428 GCF_019947515.1 Pseudomonas sp. A-B-19 | reverse complement strand
CAATTGTAGGAGCGAGCTTGCTCGCGATGGTCTCAAGGGCACCGGGCTCATCCAGAATGAACGCGTTATCGTTAACGTCCATCGCGAGCTCGCTGCCACAGGGGTTATGTGTCGATCACAAAATCCGCGGCAAATCGGATCAATTGGAGGAGCTTGCTCGCGATGGTCTCAAGGGCACCGGGCTCATCCAGAATGAACGCATTATCGTTAACGTCCATTGCGAGCTCGCTGCCACAGGGGTTATGTGTCGATCACAAAAACCGCGGCAAATCAGATCAATTGTAGGAGCTTGCTCGCGATGGTCTCAAGGACGCCGAGCTCATCCAGAATGAACGCGTTATCGTTAACGTCCATCGCGAGCAAGCTCGCTCCCACAGGGGTTATGTGTCGATCACAAAATCCGCGGCAAATCAGATCAATTGTAGGAGCTTGCTCGCGATGGTCTCAAGGGCACCGGGCTCATCCGGAATGAACGCGTGATCGTTAACGTCCATCGCGAGCTCGCTGCCACAGGGGTTATGTGTCGACCACAAAACGCGCGGCAAATCAGATCAATTGTAGGAGCCAGCTTGCTCGCGATGGTCTCAAGGGCACCGAGCTCATCCGGAATGAACTCGTTATCGTTAACGACCTTCGCTGCGATGCGGCGACCCGACAAGCCAGCTCCTACAAGAGAGCGTGCCGACGCTTTAAAAGTAAGGACCGAGTCGATTGACACCCGGGATGTCCGCCTGTCCCTGGGGTGGCGTCAAACTTGCCACCCACCTGAAACACCGCGATCACGGCGCTCAGGCCCGCGCCGACGATGATCCCGGATTTCATGGCTGCCGGTATGCAGGTGAACACTCGTCAGCCATGGCCGGGATGGCGTCCTCGGTCACGTACCCGCAGGGTGGCGGGCTGAGACATGCGGCTATCGAAGCCGAACTTGAGGCGCTGCAACCGATGCTGGCTGCAGCTTCCGTTTCCCGGATGCTGACAGTTCAGTTGGAAGAGTTGTTCAGCTGCTGAAGCTCAAGTTGCCTGGCAGCACTGGCTTCGAGGTTTGCACGCTCTTCATCCAGATACCGATAAATGCCTTGGAGGTTGGCGATTTTCTGTTTGATTTCCGCCATCTTCTTTTCAATCAGCTTAGCGCCGTCGGCACAATCGATCAGCTTGTTCCGCTGCGCATCCAGAATCTCGCCTATTTCCCCCAGGGAAAACCCCATGCTTTGCGCGCGCTGGATAAAGTCCAGATCCTGCAGGGTTTGCGCTTTGTAAACGCGATAGTTGTTAGTTCCCCGCAGCGGTGAGATCAGGCCGATTTGTTCGTAGTAACGCAGAGTATGGCGGCTGGCACCGCTGCGGGCCTCGAGTTCGCCGATTTTCATGAAAACACCGCTTGACTGTAGAGTTGGGTCGATAGTTTACGCTTGATTTCTTACCTTAACCAAGGAGCAGGGAAATGAGCGTGGAGTGCTTTGTCACGGGGGGTACCGGCTTCATCGGTCAACATTTGGTAGCGTACCTGAGTGCAAAAGGTCACACCATTCGGGTGTTGATGCGTCGCCCGGAGCGACTGGCTGCACTGCGCGAGCAAGTCGACAATCTGGGAGGGAACTCGACCCGGGTATTTGCCGTAGCTGGCGATCTGGAACGGGACAACCTCGGGCTGAGTCTTGCTGACCGAGAAGTGCTAAGGCACGCCAGAGTCATATTCCACCTGGGCGCCCACTTCGCATGGGGGCTTTCAGTGGCGCATTCTCGTGCGGTGAATGTGGAAGGGGCAAAGCGCGTGGCGCTGTTGGCGGCTGAGCAAAAAAGCCGGTTAGTGATGATCGGCGGCTACATGCTGAAAAATCATGAACATCTGCAACGCATCGGAATTGACCCTCGTCATCCGGAGCTGACGAATTGGCCTGCTGTCTACCGGCATGTCGGTGGTTACGAGGGGAGCAAGCTGGAGGCGCATTTTGCGACCTTGGAGGTCATGGCCGCCAAGGGCGGGGAGATTACCGTTGTCCACCCTGCGACGGTCTGTGGCCACAGCCGCACGGGGCATATCCTTGACGGTCAGCCGCTGGTGGAGCTGATACGCAACCTTGTCCAGGGAAAGCTGACTGCAGTACCCGGTACCGCCGAGCACTGGCTGCCACTGGTCACCGTGGATTACCTGGTTGAACTGGTGGCGGTTTGTGCTTTTGATCCTGCCATGGCGGGTCAGGAACTGCTGGCGCTTGATGACCAGACTCCCAACTTGCGAGAGCTCCTGGTACAGGTGGCAAAACCCGTTGGCGTAAAGTCTCCCAAGCATTACATTCCGCTGCGATTGCTGAAGTTGCTACTGAGCATTCCTCCCGTCGCGTGGTTTTTGAATACAAAACCCGAAGCCTTGGACTTTATCCAGACCACACGTTTTGATACAGCGGCGGTCGAGCAATTTGCCAACAGACATGGAATAGCCAAACCGGATATACGCCAGTCTCTGCAGCACACTGCAACGTTCGTCAACTCATATTGCATAGCCAAGGGCCGAACCTAAGGCCCGGGAGCTGGTACCTGGAAAATGGCCAGCTCTGCTGAAATAGTTGGCCTTCGGGTTCAAAAAGGCTTCGATAGATGACTTTGCCGGACGCATGGATAAAGAGCAGGATCAATGAGGTGAGGATTGACAGGCGAATGCAATCAGGTACGCAACTGGAATGCAGTTACGCACCTGAAAACTATTGGAGGTTGATTGACACTACAGAGAGACCTGACGAAATGCCGGATTAATGCAACAACGAGCGGCGCCTCGCATAGGCGAAGTAGATCACCAGGCCAATTGCCAACCACGCCCCGAATACCAGCCAGGTCGTCTGCTTGAGGAAGGTCATCAAGGTTACGCAGAACACGATGGCGAGCAACGGAACAGCGGGCACGCCCGGGCATCTGAATGCGCGAGGCAGATCGGGTCGGGTCTTGCGCAATACGATTACTGCCACCGAGATCAGGCTGAATGCGGCCAACGTACCGATATTGATCAGCTCGGCGAGGATGTTCAGCGGAATCAGTGCCGAGATCAGCCCGAAGACTATTCCGACCATCCAGGTGGCGAAAAATGGTGTGCCGAATCGTGGATGAACCCTGGAAAGGCGCTGGGGGAGCAGTCCGTCGCGCGACATCGCGTAGATGATCCTGGTTTGACCGTACGCCATCACCAGAATGACAGTCGTCATGCCAATGATTGCGCCTAAATCAACGAACCCGGCGACCCAGCTTTCACCGGCATGTTGCAACGCCAATGAGACCGGGTGATCAACGCCAAGGAATTGGGCATAGGGCACGATGCCGGTCATGATCATTGACACGACAACGTACAACACCGCACAAACGGCCAAGGAACCGATAATGCCGATGGGGAGGTCACGCGCCGGGTTTTTCACTTCTTCGGCGGCAGAGGAAACTGCATCGAAACCAATAAAAGCAAAAAAAACCAGGGCCGAAGCACTCAAAATGCCTTGGCCACCGAAGGGCGCGAAAGGTTGCCAGTTAGCCGGCTGAACATGTCGCACTCCAACGGCAATGAAGAGCAGCACCACGGCGATCTTGATCATCACCATCACGTTGTTTACGCGCGCGGATTCCTTGATGCCTATGGAAAGCATCCAGGTAACTGCCAGCATAATCACCAGCGCGGGCAGGTTGAACCAGGTTTCCACACCGGGCAAAGAGCCTGGAGCCGCCGTAAGCACAACCGGAAGATTCAGCCCAAATCCGCTCAGCAGAGACTGAAAGTAACCCGACCACCCAACAGACACCGCCGAACTGGCCAGTCCGTATTCGAGCATCAGATCCCAGCCGATCATCCAGGCCACCAACTCTCCCAGCGTCGCGTAGCTGTAGGTGTAAATCGAGCCGGCTACCGGTACAGATGAGGCGAACTCGGCATAACAGAGCGCTGCAAATGCACAGGCCAGTGCCGCCAACAGGAATGAAACCATGAGGGCCGGTCCCGCAGTCAATGCGCCGGTTCCGGTCAATACAAAGATGCCCGTCCCCACGATTGCACCGATACCAATCAGGACCAGATCCATCGGCCCCAGCACTTTTTTCAACCCGGAGGGAGCTCGGGCAGCAGCAATCATTGCGTCCAGGTCTTTTGTTCTGAAAATGCTCAATATTGCCTCCGTTGTTACTTGTTTTTATTGTCAGAGCCAGTGGCTTGGGTGTCGGAAACGACAAGAAATTGTATTTCAGTGCCTCGAAAATTAGCTTTCGAAACGGATCTGTATTTAATTATTTTCAGACGTTAATTATCCAAAATGTGTTCTTTATGTAATTTCCTTTCTAATATCTGTCGGTTCTGGAAATGGATGCTTGATCAAGGACCTGCGGGATAGGGCCAATCGCCTTGCCGCGTACTGATTGTTAAAAGGAGAGAACACATGGCGGAAATGGATAAGGTTGATCGTTCAATTCTGGAAATTCTGCAAATGAATGGTCGCCTGACGAACGCCGAGATCGCCGCTCGTGTCTGCCTGTCAGCGCCAGCCTGCTGGAAGCGCCTCAAGCGCCTGGAAGAGGAGGTGATTGTCGGGTATCACGCGCACTTGAACCCAAAGAGCATGGGGCTGGGACTTTTTGCTTTCATCAGCGTCACCCTCGATAGTCACTGCGAGGAAGCCATGGAGCATTTCGAAGCGGGCGTTCTGGCGCTTCCCAACATTATTGCCTGTCACAAAGTGTCGGGGAAATACGACTACCTCTTGCAGGTAGTCGTCAAAGACATGGAGGCATTCCATGAACTCGCCATGCACCGCATACGTACGCTGGGCAATATCAAGGAAATGTACACCGGGTTTTCGCTCAAGGAGATCAAGCACTGCAATACCTTGCCACTGTAAGTGCCGGGACTTGCCCCTTTCAGGACGAGTCAAGCATTATAAAAAACCCCGCCAAGAAATCCTGAGCGGGACTTAATGAGATGGCCAGCCTGACCGGGAAGCCCAGCAGGTTTACGCTTGCAGGGCCGGCATTCTATCTAACGACAAAGCAACGACAGGGACCGTCATCAATGCAATCGAGTTTCAGCAAAGGCGTCATGTTTGCACTCTGCGCCGCGGCACTTAACGCGACGATCGGTGTGCTTAGCAAAGTACTCATGAGTAATGGCTTCACTGCCAGCAGTGTGGCCCTCATCAAGACCCTGCTGGGTTGTCTGCTACTTTCGATCCTGTTGCTTTTCCTCAAGCGCCCGGCGTCTACGGCCAAATGGACTCAGGCGGCAATCTGCGCCTTCCTTGGCATCTTCGTGCTGTTTCACTTCGAAACGTCCGCCTATCGGCATTACGCTGCGGCAGGTGTAGTGGTGGTGCTGATGGCCAGTGCCTCGATTTCCTCGATCATCCTGGGGCGCATTGTCCTCAAGGATGCGATCACCGCGAACGCGACCGTGGGCGCCGCACTGGCCATCGCCGGAATCGCGGTGATCTTTGGCGCCGACCTGCAACAGGGCTTTACCCTGCAAGGCGCTGCGCTTGCCTCCATGGCCGGCTGCGGTTATGGGGCCTTTTCGGTTGCCATGAAGCAGATGGGCGTGTCCGGGGGGCTGCACCTCACCCGGCAATTGCTGTTTTTTGGCAGTCTGTACCTGCTGATGCCGGCTGCGGCCGATGGTTTCGTGATCGGCGAGCTGTCGCCAGTGGCGATCGCCGCACTGCTGGCGCTGGCCGCGCTGCCGACCATCCTCGGCTTCTTTTGCACCACCAAGGCCATCGAATATCTCAAGCCATCCCAAGTGCAGGCGCTGGAACTGACCGAGCCGCTGTTCGCCGCACTGCTGGCGTTTGTGGTGCTCAATGAAGTACCGCGCGAAAGCCTGTTTGCGGGAGCGGCACTGATCATCGTCGGGCTGTGTTTCTCCAATGAGCTGATCCGCCTGGGCGGTAAAGCCCCGGCCCCGACGGCTGAGTGAGCGATTGACGGGGCCATCGCTGGCATATTGACCTCAATGCCCCCGTCACTAACTTGCCGCCCCACTTTAATGACAGGGCTCGATTTCCCTCGTGCTATCCAAGGATGAGGGCACTGTCGAACGGTGTGACCATGCACGGGAATGACCGTGCTGGTAATGGATGATCTGGTATCTGGTACAACCCACCTGACAGGGAGAGAATCGAACGCGCTTATCGGGAAAGCTCACATGCCATTACAACCATCCCGATTTCAGCCAGGTCAGTTTTGAAAGGAATTTCACCGACCTCTTGGAAACCGAAACCCTCATAGAAGCGCCGGGCGTTTGAATTGGTCTTGAGTACGTCTAGCCAGAGCAAGCGTTCTCCGCGCTCTATCGCCCGGTTGCAAATGAAATGCAGAAGCTGTTTCCCATACCCTCGTCCTGCTACGGATTTGAGGAAGTAAATCTTTTGAAGCTCCGCGCCCACTGTGCCAGTTAGAGGCGCAGGCGTTGACCAGTTGACTTTGGAAAAACCTACGACCCTACCGCTTTCGTCCGAGGCTATAAGCCACAAATGGCTAGCGGATGATTCGAGTGATTTTCCGAGTGTGCAGGGTGAGAAGTCTTGATTGAGGAAACCCTGCATACCGGCGAGAGACCAGATGGCCGAAAAATGCTCTCGATAGGTCTCGCATCCGACTTCACGTAGAACATTGAGGTCGGCTTTGGTTGCTTCACGAATGTTGATCATATTCCTCCCCGGTTGATTTGCATGAAGAGTTTGATGGGCGCTTCCTGCGACGAAATTTGTCATGGTTGCTAAGTGCCGGCCTGCGCTCGGGCCCTATCGTCATCAAGACAGAGCGTAAGCGCCAGACCCATCGTAGGCGATTGGCTGAATCGTTCAGCGGCCGTCGTAGCCTTGCCGACCGAGTCTCTGACAATGTATGAGTGCCCCGCACCCGGCAAGCCAAGCCTTGGAGCAACCTGCCAACTGCGCCATACCTCAACTTCGCAAAACCCTCAAAGCGACCGTTCAATGGCAGAATCTCCTCAACTTGATTGTTTTGGAGAACACCATGCTTCGTGTGTTTGAACGAAGGCTCGACCCCTTTCCTCCTGACGAGGTACCACCGCCACCCGACGGCCTGGCTCGCTTTCTGTGGGCCTGCACGCGGGGCGCTCGCGGTTACGTTCTTGCACTTGCGCTGCTCGGTGCCGGTGTGTCGATATACGAAGCCTGGCTGTTTTCCTTCCTCGGGCAGGTCGTGGATTTGCTCTCGACCTGGCAGGCAGGCGGTGAGGCGGCTGCGCAAGAACGTCGAGTGTTGTGGGGCATGGGTATCGTAATGGTGGCCAGTGTCGGGCTGGTGGCGTTGCGCACCATGGTGCAGCACCAGATATTGGCGATTAACTTGCCGTTGCGGCTGCGCTGGGACTTCCATCGCCTGATGTTGCGGCAGAGCCTTTCGTTTTTTTCCGATGAGTTTTCCGGCCGGGTCACTACCAAGGTGATGCAGACTGCGCTAGCGGTGCGCGACGTGTTATTCACCCTTATCGAGATCGCACCCGGGATCGGGGTGTATTTCATTGCGATCATTGCACTGGCCGGCGGCTTCGCTCTGAAACTGATGCTGCCTTTCATTGCCTGGGCCGTTCTGTTCGGTCTGGCCATGTGGTACTTCGTGCCCCGTCTGGGGAAAGTCGGGCAGGAGCAGGCCAATGCGCGGTCGATGATGACCGGGCGTATCTCAGACGCCTACACCAACATCACAACGGTGAAGCTGTTCTCCCACTCCAATCGTGAAGCGCACTTCGCGCGAGCGGCGATGGAGGATTTCAAGCAAACCGGCTTTCGCCAGATGCGTCTGGTAAGCCAGTTCGAGATCGTCAACCAGGCATTGGTGGTGGCGTTGATCATGGCAGCAGGTGGTTATGCCCTGTGGCTCTGGCACCAGGGCGAGGTCGGCGCAGGTGCCGTGGCGGCAATCACCGCCATGGCGTTGCGTATCAATGGCATGTCGAACTGGATCATGTGGCAAATGACCTCGCTGTTCGAGAGCATCGGCACCGTACAGGATGGCATGGCGACGCTGACCCTGGGCACCAGGGTGCAAGACGCGCCGGGTGCCGGCGCGCTGGTGACCCGCGGCGGCGCGGTGACCTTCGATAAGGTGAGCTTCAACTACAATGGCGAACGCCAGGTGCTCGATGGTTTGAGCCTGAGCATCCGCCCGGGCGAAAAAATCGGCCTGGTTGGCCGCTCTGGCGCCGGCAAATCCACGCTGATCAACTTACTGCTGCGCTTCTATGACGTCGACAGCGGGGAGATTCGTATCGACGGCCAAAACATCGCACGAGTGACGCAAGACAGCCTGCGCGGCTCCATCGGCATGGTCACGCAGGATACCTCCCTGCTGCACCGTTCCATTCGCGACAACATCGCCTACGGTCGTCCCGATGCGACCGACGCGCAAATCCGCAGCGCCGCGGCCAATGCCCAGGCCGATGAGTTCATCAGTCAACTGAGCGACCGGCAAGGCCATACCGGCTACGACACTCTTGTGGGTGAACGGGGCATCAAGCTGTCGGGCGGCCAGCGCCAGCGCGTCGCGATTGCCCGGGTGATGCTCAAGAACGCCCCGATCCTGCTTCTTGACGAGGCCACCAGCGCGCTGGACTCGGAAGTCGAAGTGGCCATTCAGGAAAGCCTCGATGAAATGATGCAGGGCAAGACCGTGATCGCCATCGCCCATCGGCTGTCGACGATTGCGGCCATGGACCGACTCATCGTCATGGATGACGGTCGCATCATCGAACAGGGCACTCACACCGAATTGCTTGGAAAGAACGGCGTCTATGCGCGGCTGTGGCAGCATCAAAGCGGAGGGTTCCTGGGTGAGGATAAGGGTGTGGTCGAGGCTATGGATCAGGCGTGAGCGTCAAGGGGGCGCAGCAGGCATTGATCAGGCTCTACAGGTCTCTGTTGTGGCGTTGATTCGACAGGTTGATGTGTGTATGGATCTGCACATATGCACGCCATTGATTGTAGGTTGGCTGCGCAGTCCAATCGCTTTGATGTATTGGTTTGCAGTTGTCTCTTTACATAGCATATGGTAATTCATATATTCGAAAAACCGTATATGAGCTGCGACTCAGGTAGACCCGCGCACCTTTGAGGCGCTCTCACACATTGGTGTCCGATGCCTTGCCTCACACCCTTCACGAAATCCATGAGCGCATCAAGATGTTCGTCCTGGTCAAAAACAAACACTGAGAAACGATATGGTTGACCATCTGACACCGACCACTGTTTTCAAATGCCTGGCTGACGACACGCGGGTGCGCACGATGATGCTCATCACCCGTGAAGGCGAATTATGTGTTTGCGAGCTGACTTGCGCATTGAACGAGAGTCAGCCAAAAATCTCCAGACACCTGGCGCAGCTGCGCAGTAGCGGTTTGCTGTCGGACCGTCGGCAAGGCCAATGGGTGTATTACCGACTGCACCCGAATCTCCCCGATTGGGTCCATCAAGTGCTGACCACTGTGCTCGAAAGCAACAAACATTGGTTGAGCCCTGACGTCAAACGCCTCGATGAGATGGGTGACCGTCCTGAGCGAGCAGCCGTGTGCTGTGAAAGCCAAAGCGCCTGATGGCGCCTTCGACGACGAGACCGCTCGATGAGAATCCTGTCAGGTTTGCCGCTGCCAAATGAGACGTTGCGTCCGCGGGCCATTCAGCATCCTTCCCCTATCGAATACATCGGCCAGTTCGACAGCCAGTCGAACGCCCACTGACTACAGACACAGAGCACAACAACATGACTATCAAAGTTGGCATCAATGGTTTTGGCCGGATCGGTCGCCTCGCTCTGCGAGCGGCCTGGAGCTGGCCAGAGTTCGAATTCGTGCAGATCAACGATCCAGCGGGCGACGCGACGACTCATGCGCACCTGATCAACTTCGACTCGGTGCATGGCCGTTGGCACTCTGCAGCCAGCGCCGAAGGCGATCATGTAGTGATTGACGGCAAGCGCATCAAGATAACGGCCAACAAGGCGATTGCCGACACCGATTGGTCGGGCTGCGATCTGGTGATCGAAGCCAGCGGCCAGATGAAAAGCGTGGCGGTGTTGAATGCATACCTGGACCAAGGCGTGAAACGTGTGGTGGTCTGTGCGCCGGTCAAGGAGCAAGGCGCCTTGAACGTGGTGATGGGCGTTAACCAGCACCTGTTCGACCCTGCGCAGCACCGCATCGTCACCGCCGCCTCCTGCACCACCAACTGCCTGGCCCCTGTCGTCAAGGTGATCCACGAAAAGCTGGGTATTCGTCACGGCTCGATCACCACCATCCACGACCTGACCAACACCCAAAGCATTCTCGATCAGCCGCACAAGGATTTGCGCCGTGCACGTGCCTCCGGGATGAGCCTGATTCCGACCAGTACTGGCTCGGCCACGGCCATCGCCGAAATCTTCCCGGAGCTGCGCGGGCGCCTGAATGGTCACGCGGTACGGGTGCCGCTGGCCAATGCTTCGCTGACCGATTGTGTCTTCGAGGTCGAGCGGGCCACTACCGTCGAAGAGGTCAATCAGTTCCTCAAGGACGCTTCCGAGAACGAGCTAAAAGACATCCTTGGTTTCGAAGAGCGTCCGCTGGTGTCCATTGACTACCGCACCGACCCGCGCTCATCGATCATCGATGCGCTGTCGACCATGGTCATCAATGGTACCCAGGTCAAACTCTATGCCTGGTACGACAACGAGTGGGGCTATGCCAACCGCACCGTCGAACTGGCCAAAATGGTCGGTCTGGCAGTTTAAGGAGCGGTCATGAACGCGTTGTCAGCCCTCGCTCCGCAAGTGCGGCAGTACCTGCTCGTGACGGGCAACTATTGGGCCTTCACCCTCACTGACGGCGCTTTGCGCATGTTGGTGGTGCTGCACTTTCACGCGTTGGGCTATAGCCCACTGCAAATCGCGGCATTGTTTCTGTTCTACGAGCTTTTTGGCGTGATCACCAACCTGCTGGGTGGCTACCTCGGCGCCCGGCTGGGTCTGAACCGCACCATGAACATCGGGCTGGGTATGCAGGTCGCGGCGCTGTTGATGCTGACGGTGCCCTCGGCCTGGTTGACCATCCCATGGGTGATGGGCGCTCAGGCGTTGTCCGGGATCGCCAAAGACCTGAACAAGATGAGCGCCAAAAGCGCTATCAAGCTCCTGGTCCCTGATGGCCAGCAGGGCAAGCTCTACCAGTGGGTGGCGATCCTCACCGGCTCGAAGAATGCACTCAAGGGTGTCGGCTTCTTTCTGGGCGGAGCCTTGCTGGCCTTGATCGGCTTCAAAGGCGCCTTACTGGCCATGGCCAGCGTACTGGCGATGATCTGGATCGGCAGCTTGATCCTGTTGAAGAAAGATCTGGGCAAGGCCAAAGCCAAGCCAAAGTTTCGCGACATCCTGTCCAAGAGCCGGGCGGTCAATATCCTCTCAGCGGCGCGGATGTTCCTGTTCGGTGCCCGCGATGTCTGGTTCGTGGTGGCCTTGCCGGTGTACTTGAGCAGCGTGTTCGGCTGGGATTTCTGGACGGTTGGCGGCTTCCTGGCGGCCTGGGTGATTGGTTACGGCATCGTGCAGTCCTTCGCGCCCAACATCACCGGCAAGAAGCGTGGGCGCGTACCGGATGGTCGTGCGGCGTTGCTGTGGGCACTTGCACTGGCGGGCCTGCCTGCGGCAATCGCTCTGGGGCTGACCACCGGGTTGTCACAACAGGTGGTGCTGCTCGGCGGATTAATGGTCTTTGGCGCGCTGTTTGCGGTGAACTCGTCGCTGCACAGCTACCTGATCGTGTCCTACGCCAAGGAAGACGGCGTGTCGCTGGATGTGGGTTTTTATTACATGTCCAACGCCATGGGGCGGCTGATCGGCACGGTGCTTTCCGGTTGGGTCTATCAGGTGTATGGGCTGGAGGCGTGCTTATGGATATCGAGTGGATTCGTGCTGCTTGCAGCTTTGATTTCGGCTGCATTGCCTCGTCACGCGCTTGGTGAATGACCGCTCCTGGCCGATTCTTTCAACAGAACCGACCGATAGCAGTCTGTCGAGAAAATCGCCCGCCGCCACAGGTGCCAGCCTGGGACATGATGACTGCGTCGGTCTTGGTCAGATGCCATATCGGCTATCGGGAAAACCTTCAACACTCACGTTGAAGTGCAAACTCGATAGCACTCAGCAAGGCATCGCTGCTGAAGGGCTTACGCAGGCATTCGATGGGTTTATAGCGACTGGACTCGGCCAGTGTCGCTTCATCCCAATGTGCCGACATGCAGATCACCGGGAATTGTCTGTCCTTGAGCGTCAGGGCGTGCATGACGTCTATCCCGGACAGGCCGTGCATTTTCAGATCCAGCAACAGGCAGGCGATGTCATTGAAGTTTTCCAGGGCCAGGAATTCCTCGCCCGAGGCGAATACCCGGGCGCGGTATCCGGCTGACCGAAGCAGGTTGGCCAGGCTTTTGCGCACCGACGCATCGTCGTCCACGATGCAGACGATGATCATGACGCTGCCGGATGATCCGCAGGCGGTGTCGATCGTCATGAAGAACCCTGCGTGCCAAACGCCGGCTCGGCGCTGAGCAAGCCATACAGGCTGACCAGACTGACCAGCGAGCGCGTCTGCATCTTCTCCATGATGTGTTTGCGGTGGACCTTGGCGGTGACTTCACTGGTGCCCAACCGGTTGGCAATGTGCTTGTTGGACAGACCCGCGACGATCAGCGGCAGCACTTCGTGTTCACGGGGGGTCAACAGGGCAGCCCTTTGACGGGCACTCTGGGCGCGTTGCCATTGCTCGAACGCCGTCGCTGCGCGCTGACGGGTGGTGCGCAGGATGTCCAGCAACTGGTCGTCATTGAAAGGCTTGGTCAGGAACTCGACCGCTCCCGCTTTCATGGCCTGCACCGACATCGGGATGGTGCCGAAACCGGTCATGAAAATAACCGGCCACGGCAGTCCGCGCCGCCCGAGTGTGGATTGCAGCTCCAGGCCTGTCGCCTCGGGCAGGCTGACGTCCAGCAACAGGCAAGCGGGGCCGATGTCGAGGTCGGCACTGAGCAATTCTTCGGCCGAGGCGAATATCCGGTGCACGATGCCTTCGGCCCGCAGCAGTCGGCTGAGCGCTGTGCGCACGCTGGCGTCATCGTCCACGATGAACACCGGCACGCTGTCAGGATCGATCCGCTGCTGATCCTCGGACGCCAAGGGGGCCGCAGGGTGGAACAGGGGCAGGGGCGGTTCACGTTCTTTCAATAATCGGTAACCTCGGCGCGGGATCGTCTGGATGAGCTCTTTTTCTCCGAGCAACTTGCGCAGCGAGGAAATCTGCACCTGCAGATTGTTTTCCTCGACGACGGTGTCAGGCCAGACCTGTGTGATCAATTCATCTTTGCTGACGATGCGGCCATCGGCCTGCATCAGCACCGAGAGGATTTCGAACGCCCGGCCCCCGACACGCAGCGGCTGTCCATCAAGAAAGGCTTCGCGCCGTTCCAGGGAAATAGTGGCTTGGCCGAGTCGGATCATACGTTCCTCTGCACTGCGTTGACGGGAGTGACGCCGGAACGTCGTTTCTCAGGGCTACACGCTAGGGGACGGCCTCGCATAATGCAATTATCCCGAGGGATAACACGCGGCGATTTCAGAGCGCAAAAACCACAGGCCGCGGGGGGGGCTCAACTGCCATTCTGGTGCCAATGACGGACAGGATTGCTTGAGCGCAACCCCCCGGGCCAGAGCCTTGCGTATACTCCCGGGCTCAGCCCGAAACGAATCTTCAGCGGTGATTGTTCATGCCCAGCAACCCTCCCTCAGCATCCGGTTCCCACAGTCTTGACGTCGTACACGATGAAGCCTGGCTGGAGCGTTGCACCTTCACAATACTGCGCCGGGAAAACGACCTGACCTGGTTCACGCTTCAGGATCGGGCATCGGGCACACGCTGGCTTGCAGCCCGGGCGCCGATTCAACGGCCTGCCCTATGCCAGCGGCTGGAGCGCGATTTTCACCTGCGCCTGGATCCGGCCTGGGCGATTGCCCCTGTCGCGTTCATCCGCTCGGCCGAGGGGCCTTTGTTGATCTATCCCGCGTCCGGGGTGCCGCTGACTGATTTGATCAGTGACACGGGGCTGCCACTGGCGCGCTTGCTGGCCATCGCCGTGGCCGCGGCCAACGCGCTGGCGAGCGCCCAGAAGGTGGGTGTGCGACATGCCAGTCTGCTACCTCACCACTTGGTGGTGGATGCGGCCGACTCGGTCAGACTGCTGAATTTTCACCGCCATGCCGGGGAAGCGCCCGCCGTTGAACTGCCCGGCCTGGAACAATGGCCTTATCTGGCCCCCGAGCAGGTACGACGCGATGCCGCCAGTTTTGATGCGCGCAGCGATGTCTACGCGCTGTCCGCGATTCTTTATCAGGCACTGACCGGCCGACTGCCGCTCACTGCCCGCGACCCGTCCCAATGGCTGCACGTGCACGCCGCTGTCCAGCCGCAATCACCGGCGATTCATATCGCCGATCTGCCGGAAGGCATCTGCCGAGTGTTGCTCAAAGGCCTGGCGAAAGAACCGGGTGTCCGCTACCAGAGTGCCGAATCAATGGCCGCGGATCTGGCCTGGTGCCAACAGCAGTGGCTGGAACATGAGCGTATCGACGCGTTCCGCCTGGGCGCTTTCGATGCGTTGCCTTCCTTGGCCCGCAGCGATGTGCTGTTTGGTCGAGAGGCCGAATGTACGCAGTTGGTCGAGCTGATGCAGCGGGTGGGCAGCGATGGCATTGCCCGGGTTCTGCTGGTCGGTGGCGCGCCGGGCGCCGGCAAGTCGACGCTGATCCATCAGGGTGTCCGGCCCCTGGCGCCCGGCTACTGGGCCAGTGGCAAGAGCAATCTGTTGCAGCAGGAAATTCCATTCGCACCCCTGGCGGAAATCTTCAAGTCACTGATGACCCAGTTACTGGGCAAGCCGGCTCTGGAATTGCAGGCAGTGGGCAAGCAACTGGTCGAACGGCTCAAGGGGCGGGGCAGGCTTCTGGTGGAGCTGGCGCCGGAGGCCGAGCTGGTCATCGGGGTCACACCGGAGCTGCCGAACATGCCGGCCCGACATGCGCTCGATCGCGCCAACCGGACCCTGCTCGATGTACTGGAAGTTTTCGCTCAGCCGGGACGCCCCCTGGTGCTGTTTGTGGATGACGTGCAATGGGCGGACGATTCGACGCTGTCGTTTTTGCAGGCCTTCGTCGCCCGGCGGCCCCGGCATCTGGTGCTGATCCTGGCGTATCGCGAGGCCGAGTCGCAGGCCCTCGAGCGCGAGGGGGGAGTGCTGGAGGCGTTGGGCCGCGAGCAGTCGTTGCCCTGTGCAAGCGTCATGCTGGGGCCATTGTCGGTGCCTGCGGTCGTGGAGCTGATCGCCGCTGAGCTGGACACCGACCCCAGGGAGATTGAGGCGCTCGCGCAAATCGTGCATTACAAGACGGCCGGCAACCCTCTGTTCGTCAACCAGGTGTTGCGCGCATTGATCGATGAACGTCTGGTGCGCTTCGACGTGCAGGGTCGCCGCTGGGTCTGGAGTCAACAGGAGGTGGACGGTTATCGCTACGCCGACAACGTCGCGGACTTGATGGTACTGCGACTCGAGCGCCTGTCACCGATGGAGCGCGAAGTGCTGCGCACGGCCGGCTATGTCGGCGGGCGCTGTGATGAATCACTGCTGCACCGGCTGTTGCCGTGTGAGCCGCAACAGATCACCCATGATGTGCAAAGCCTGGTCGATGCCGGTTTTCTGCTGCGTGAGCACGAGCAACTGGTGTTTCTCCATGACCGTGTGCTTGAGGCGGCCTGTCAGCTTGCGGCGCCAAGGAGACGCGCCACCGAGCATGCGCGTATCGCTGGCGCCATGCTTGATCATTGGGGCGAGCAGATCCATGAGCATGTGTTCGAAATCGCCAGTCAGGTCCAGCGCATTGACGCCGATGAACAGCAGGCGCATCGCCGCGCCGCGTTCGTCGAGTTGTTGGTCGAAGCCGCCGAACGCGCCCGGGACACCGCCGCTGTCGAGCAGGCTGTGGGCTATCTTCGCACGGCCGAGAGTCTGCTCGGCCAGACAGGTTGGTCGAGCCTCTACAGCCAGGCGTTTGCCACCCAATGGCTGGCTGCCGAGTGCGACATGCTCATGGCCGATCTGGACAGCGCCCGGCGCCGCCTCGACGATTGCCTGACCCACGCCACCACCGTGCTCGACCGCGCGAAGACCTATCGGTTACGGGCCACCTTGCGCACGCTGCACTCCGATTACGAGGGGGCGATCGCCGAGGCGTTGAACGGTCTGGCCCTGCTGGATATTCCCCTTCAGCGCAGGCCTTCACAGAACGATTTGACCCTGGCATTTACCCAGGTTCGCGAGCTTGTCGGCACACGCCGCATCGCCGATCTGGTGCATTTGCCCAAGGCCGATGACCCGCCTGTCGAAGCGGCCATGGAGTTACTCAGTACGTTGATTTCTTCGTTCTTCGTCGACGACGACATTCGTTTTCTGCATTTGGCGAAAATGGTCGAACTCACACTGCTGCATGGCACCACGCCAAGTAGCGGTTACGGTTTTGCCTGGTTTGGCGTGATGATTGCCGAACGCTATGGCGAATATGTAGACGGGCAGGCCTTCGCTGAGGTGGCGCTTGAACTCACCGACAAGCACGGCTACGAAGCAGGGCGCACAGGCACACTGGTGGCGCTCGATCAGGTCAGCCCGTGGACCCGCCCGATGGCGTACGCTCGACAGAAGGCGTTCGCCGCATTCGAGTGCGGCCAGGCCGGCGGCGACCTGGGCATGTCCTGTTACGCCTGCAACCACATCGGTTCCGACCTGCTGTTCATGGGCGAACCCTTGCAAGGGGTGTTGAACGAACTGGAGCATGGGTTGGCCTGGGTGCGGCAATTTCATTACATCGATATCGAGCGCATCCTGCTGGCGCAACAGGCATTCGCCACCGATCTGCGCGACGGGCGCCTGCATCGACCGTTGGCCGAACCGGATGGTATCGAATACGACCGTTTCGGCCCCATCGACCGTACCCGTGTGTCGCAGCCGACGCTGTTCTGGTCGTGGCTGTATTGCGGTATGTCGGCGTTTTATTTCGGCGATATCCCTTACGCATTGCGACGTTTTGAAGACGCCGCCGCGCTGGCCTGGTCCATTCCGGCGCATATCAATCTCGCCGATTACTACCTGTTCTACAGCCTGGCGTTGGGCAGTGCGCAAGCGCCGGGCGAGGTGGCGGAAAAACTGGAAAAACTCGAGCGGCAACGCCTGCGGTTCCTGCCGTGGGTCGAACTCAATCCGACAACTTTCCGCAACAAGTTGCTGCTGATCGAGGGCGTCATCGCCCGTTTGCGCGGTCAGGAGCTGGTAGCCATCCGCTGTTTCGATCAGTCGCAGATCGCTGCTGCGGCGGCCGGTTTCATCCACGAACAGGCGCTGGCCCATGAACAGCTGGCCGATATCTGCCTACCCAACGGGCTGGTGTCGGGTGCCAGTCACCACCTGCGTGTCGCACGCGACTGTTACAACCTGTGGGGCGCCGAGGGCAAGGCACGTCAATTGGAAACCTTGCACCCGTTTATGAGTGCGCAGCCGTCGTTCGAGCCGGTCCGGCCTGTGACCCAGGTCCGCCTCGATCTTGAAGTGGGGATCGAAGCGGCGCGTGCACTGTCGCAGGAAGTTCTGCTCGACCGACTGGTCGAAACCTTGATGAATCACTTGATGATTCAGGCCGGTGCCGACAATGGCGTGCTGATGATCGTCAGCGGCGCCGAACTGCAACTGGCGGCGACGGCTTCGGTCGAAGCCGGCAATGTACGGGTCGCGCTGGACGCCGGGCAACCGCTCGAACAGAGGGCGCCGGCCTCGGTGCTCAACGCTACGATGCGCACGCGCACGACCCTGGTGCTCGACGATGCCCGCACCGAGTGTCCCGAGGCCTACAGCGTCGATCTGCATCAGCGTCAGGCACGGTCGGTGTTGTGCCTGCCGTTGCTCAAACAAGGCACGTTGATTGGTCTGGTGTATCTGGAAAACAGCCTGGTCCCCAAACTGTTCAGCGCCGAGCGCCTGACCATGCTGGAAATTCTCGCCTCTCAGGCTGCAGTGTCACTGCAAACCGCCAAGCTGTATGAACAGTTGGTCGAGGACAACCAGCTACGCGCGCAGATGGAAGCGGACTTGCGCAGTTCCCGGGCGGAACTGGCGCGTAGCTCGCACCTCAAGGTCATGGGCGAGCTTTCTGCTTCGATTGCCCATGAAATCAGCCAACCGTTACTGGGCATCGTGTCCAATGCCTCGGCCAGCCTGCGCTGGCTCAAGCGTGATCAACCCGATCTGGAAGAAGCGATTCAGGGACTGGAAGACATTCGCTCAGACAGCGCCCGTGCCGCGGACATTGTCCAGGCGCTTCGCGTACTCGCCAAACAGGTGCCATCGCAACGGTTGCCGGTGCACATCGATCAGATGATCGGTGAGGTCGTGCGCCTGACCGCCACCGACCTGGCGAACCGCAACGTGAGCCTGGAAACCCGGCTTGATGCGCGATGCCCGGTGTCGGTCGACGCGGTACAGATCCAGCAGGTGGTGTTCAACCTGATCACCAATGCGCTGGAGGCCATCGCCGGAGCAGGGTTGCCCAATGGACGCATCATCATCGGCTCCGCGGTGAAGGACGCTCATGTCCAGGTCTGCTTCCAGGACAACGGGCCCGGAATTGACGCGCACCAGCGCGAGCAGATCTTCGATGCGTTCTACACCACCAAAGGCAGCGGCATGGGAATGGGCCTGGCCATCTGCAGGTCGGTGATCGGCGCGCATGGCGGGACGCTGGTGGTCGAGGATAGCGAGCAGGGTGCCCGGATTTGCTTCAACCTGCCACTGGCACCGGCCAGCGCTGGATAAAAAAAGGTTCTTCACGGAATTCCGGGAAACTGTAGGAGCCAGCTTGCTGGCGATGGACTCAAGTACGCCGCGTTTATCCAGTTCACACGCGTTATCGTTATCGACCATCGCTGCGATGCGGCGACCCGACAAGCCAGCTCCTACAAAGGAGCGTGCCCACGCTTTTTAGGCCGCATGAGCGGCCAAAGGGGAGGCGTTCGTGTTATCGGGTTCGATCGGTTCACGCGTGCTGCTCCTGTGCGCGCGCCTGACCCACGCCGTCGACCAGGCTATCGCGAATTCTCCATTGGGGCATGTCCCGATCCATCACTGGCGGCTGGCCAGGCTGGCTCGCTACAGGATCGAAGGCCCGGCGCCATGCCTTGGGTGTCATCCCTTCCAGGCGGCTGAAGGTGCGGGTGAAATGCGAGTGGTCTGAGAAACCGCATTCATAGACGACATCGGTGATCGGCATCGAGGTGATCAGCAGGCTTTTGGCTTTTTCGATTTTCATCATCACCAGCCAGCTTTGCGGCGAGTGGCCGGTAACCTTTTTGAACGCCCGGGAAAAATGGCTACGGGACAGGTTGCAGTGTTCGGCAATCTCGCTGATGCGAACACAGCTGCCCATGTCCCGCAGCATCAGCTCCTTGGCGCGGCGCTCCTGCCAGCCGGACAGGGCACCCAGCGGCCGTACAAGGGTGTATGGATGGTTTGAAATCACCGATTGCGGGTTCATGGCGGCTCTCCTGATCGTTCAGGAAAGTCTGTCCGCCGGGGACATTTAAAGTCCTTAAGCAAACCTTAAGAGTTCTGAAATCCAGTGTCCGTTGCGGTGTGTCCTTTCATGCCGGTCAGCCAGGTTGGAAGCGAAGGATGATTTGTTTTTTACCGGACCCGTCAGAGCGTTCCAAAGGTCAACTCCATCGCCAGTACAGCGGACAACGCCAGCATAATCAGCAATGCGATAAACATCAGGCTCAACTGAGCGACCTGCTTGTAAACGGTCATCGGCCTTTTGGTGACTCGTGCAATTGATTTATCAGAGGAAGCCATCACCCATTCTCCCTTTTGCACGCAATGCGTAATCGCTCCGGAAGGAGTACATCAGGATCACCGGCAGGATGAACTGCGCGCCGACATCATCCAGCGGAACGGTGTTGGCGGTGGTCAGGGTAAGGTGCATCGCACAGGGCGGGTTTGACCTGAGCAGCAAGGCGATAGAGTTGCATGGTGGTGTCGCACGATTCATTTTTCACCCCTCGCATCATGCCGGGCCCGCCGTCTCCATGATGTCCGGGACGACAGCTGTTGCGGGTACCAGGGGGCCTGCAACTAATGAGCCATTTCAATAGGGCGAAGGAAAAGTTCAAATGAATGAACAGGCTCTGAGTGTTTGAAGCGAGAGAAAAGGGGGAGGGGGGAATATTCCTCAAATCAGGTGGCAAACGCCCGTTCGGGTGGGTGAAATGCCCCATTTATGGAGATAGCCCCCGGCCCCTTTTTATGGTTCTTCACGCAATCCCGGGGAGCACCGATACCTGTAGAAGCTGCGGTGCGGCGATCCGACTTGCCAGCGATGGCAACTGACGGCCGAGCATTTTCTTCCTGGTGTACATATTCATTGCTGCGGTAACGGCCACTTAGGGTTCCGCCCTGACGGCGGGTCACTTGGAAAAGCCTGTAGGAGCGAGCTTGCTCGCGATGGAGGTCAACGATGACGCGGGGAGCCTGACACCCCGCGGTGCTCTCAGGTTTTTCGCGAGCAAGCTCGCTCCTACAGGGCCCGCCGCCATCGGCCATCCATGGCCGTGCGCGGCCTCACGAGGGGGCGTGCACCGCAACAGCACCGCGAGGCGAGGCGAGCTAACGCTCGACCTCGTTGTTTGGTGGTGCACGCATTCCCCTGTAGGAGCTGCCGAAGGCTGCGATCTTTTGATCTTGATCTTCAGCAATCTCCAGATCGCAAAAGCAAGATCAAAAGATCGTCCGAACGCGGCCCGAACCTTCGGCAGTCCCTACAGATATTTCGTTATATGTGTTCCCCGGAATTCCGTGAAGAACCTTTTTTATCGACCATTTTGGGTAGGGACTTCTCGTACCCGACGGCGGTTTGACCGGCTGCGATTGGCCTACCGCAACGAGCGATAGGCAATGGGCTCGAGGTAAGCCGACTGCAGGTCTCGTTCCGGGATCTCCCAGATGATTTGCTTTGGCGGGGTTTCTTTGGAGGCCGGGTTGTTGAGGTAGCTGTTTGCAGCACCGGAGAACGCTCCGCCGTCTTTGGCGAAGTTACCTACGGGGGCGCCCAGTGCCTGCTGCACAAACCCTGCGAAGTTGGAGTTGCGTGAGAATGAAGTGCCGATGAGCACTGTATCGGGGAGGTCGGCATCGCCAAAGAGATCTGCCTCGGTGTCAGGGCTGGCGGCTGACGCAACGGGAAGTTCGTGGGTGCGGGTCTCGGCGAGCATTTCGGGGGTGGGTTGCCATTTGAGCGGCAGCCAGTCGATGCCCGCCAGATGGACCAGGTCGCCAGGTCGCACCGCGAGCGCGGCATGACTTTCGTTGAACGACCGGCGTGGCGTGGCGCTGATGCCCAGGGTCTTCAGGCGCTGTGCGATGGCCTCGGCTGCCACCTTCGCTCCCGATTCACTCCAGTGTGTATCGGTGCGCAACCAGGCACTGGCCCCCAGTGGCGTCAGCGCACCGGTGAGGTCCAGATTCGACACGCCACCCGCATCCAGTTTCGAGGTCCAGGCTCGAATGCGCCCTTCGAGAGCGGCCGGGCGGTGCAGTGCGCATAGCTGTCCGGAGGCGATGCGGCTCTTGTCTGGAACGATGACCACCAGCAGGCCGATGTCACGCTGGGAGAGCTGCTGCTTCAGATCAATCACTGCCTGGACCTTGGCATCGGCATTGCGCTGTGCCTGATGATTGACCTTGAGTTCATCGGCCAAAAACAGCCAGTCAGGACAACCCGGGCGAACCCTCGGCCCCGTGTCGCGCAGGAGCAGCCAACTGGCACCGCGCTCCAGCTCGGCGAAGGTCGTGGGGAGTTGAGCGTTCGACAGTTCCTTGGCGATCCGATGGGTGATATCGCCGTCAAGAATCTGCGTGGCCGGCACTTTATCGGGTAGCAGCGAGATCTGCCCTGAAACGATCAGACGGCCAGAGGACAGCAGGCCGACGACCAGGAATATCAACAGCGCCACGCCGGCCAACCGACTGCTGCGTGTCGCCAGATCCTCTGGCTGAGTGGGGGGCGGGGCGTGCTTTGGGGTCGTCATCAGAATTGGAAATACAGGAAGGGTACGGTTTCGCGACTGGCGATCAGTGCGAACGACAGCATGAAACCGGCGATGGGCCAAAGGGCGGCGGTGTATAGCGAAAGGCCGCCCAGTCGTTTCTCACAGTAAGGGCGCAGCAGCGGTGCGACGACACCGAACACTCCCAGCAAACCCGCAAGGCCGTGCACCGGGCGCAGGGTCGTGGACAGTTCGTCACCGAGGGCGATGCCCTGCAGACCGAACTGTCCGGCATACAGGCTCAGCGCGCCATGAAAGTCGGGGGCGCGGAACAGTGTCCAGGCCAGGCATACAAACAGCAGAGTCAGGCCATGGGAAAGCACCGGCGGCACCGGGGGCAGGGAAGAGCTGTTCCAGGCACGATTCACACATAACGCAATGCCATGGGCGCTGCCCCACAGCAGATAATTCCAGCTATCGCCACCGTGCCAGAGGCCGGCGATGGCCATGATCAGGAACAGGTTGCGGTAGGTTTTCCAGGTGCCGTTGCGATTGCCACCCAGCGAAATATACAGATAGTCACGTAACCAGCTGGACAGTGACAGGTGCCAACGACGCCAGAAGTCCTGGATGCTGTTGGCCAGATACGGACGATCGAAGTTCTCGGGAAAGTGAAAGCCCAGCATCAGTCCCAGCCCGATGGCCATGGCACTGTAGCCGGCGAAGTCGAAGAACAGTTGCAAGGAATAGGCAAGGCAGCCGATCCAGGCGTCGCAGAAGCTGGGGTTCGGCACACTGAACGCCACATCGACTACCGGCGACAGGGTGTCGGCCACCAGGACCTTCATGCACATCCCGACCATGAACCTGCGTGCGCCCAGGGAGAAATTCTGCAGGTTGAAGTAACGCTGATTCAGCTCACGCCGAACCCAGTCATAGCGAATGATGGGGCCGGCGACCGAATGGCCGAACATTGAAATATAGGTGGCGTAGTCAATGAAGCTGCGTTCAACCGGCACGGTACGGCGATGCACATCCACCAGATAGGAAATCGCCTGCAAGACGATAAACGACAGCCCCGCCGGCATGATGACCCGCTGCCAGTCCGGGGGCATGGCGCCGTACCCGGTGAGGGTATCGATCAAGGTGCCGGCAACGATGTTGGCGTACTTGTACCAGCACAGCACCGCCGTGTTGAGCACGATCAGCGTCGCGAGCAGCCGCACGCGGCCCTTGCCATCTTCGCGCAAGGCGTCAATCAGCAAGCCGCCGACCCACGCCGTGATCGTCAGCACCACATGCACCGCGAGGAACCGTGGGCTCAACCAGCCATAGAACAGCCAGCTGCCGATCAGTAACGTGACGTTGCGCCAGGCGGCCGGGCACACGGCATAGGCCGCCAGGAACAGCGGCAGGAACAACGTCAGAAACTCGAGAGAGGCAAAAACCATGGCGGTGGTGCGATCCGATCAGTGGGCCAGGACGTCAGTCGCGAGCAACAGGTAAGGGCCATTTGCCCCAGGCAGCAGCACAACGCTATAGCGCTCGCCGGCCTTGAGCTG
The DNA here is from genome assembly GCF_019947515.1 of Pseudomonas sp. A-B-19. Classification (NCBI taxonomy): domain Bacteria; kingdom Pseudomonadati; phylum Pseudomonadota; class Gammaproteobacteria; order Pseudomonadales; family Pseudomonadaceae; genus Pseudomonas; species Pseudomonas sp. A-B-19. Next base: position 43,728 of record NZ_JAGYGN010000031.1, on the reverse strand, counting down.
GCCAAGGTCCAGCGGGGCACCGACGCTGGTTTGGGCGCAGACCAATTGCACCGACAGGTTGACCGGATTGATCGCTCGGCGTTGCACGCTGCCGTCGGCCACCTCCTTGAACAGGTCGGCGTTTTTTCCCGCAGCGCGCAAACCGGCCTGGGTGCACGCTGGATCGGCGCTGACAAACGCCAGCGAGGCTCTCAGGCTATTGAAGTCGTCGGGTTGCTCACGGATGACGACCTGGCGGATACCTTGAGCGCTGTCTGGCAAGGCGATCACGCTGGCGAACTCACCTGCCGCCACCTGGATGTCCAGTGGCTGGCTTTTGCCGTTGCGTTCCAGGGTGCCCTTGATCGGCTGATTGGCGGGCACGGGCAGGTAGTCGGACACGGCTTTCGAGCCTTCCAGTTTGAGGCTTGCGCGCGAGCCTTCGGCCAGCAACTGCAACGGTTGGTCGGCGGCGTTGATGAAGCGCAGGAAGGCCGAATCCTGATCCGGGCCCGTCGGGTACAGGGCAATGTCGGCGGCCTGGGCGTGCAGGCTCAGCATCAAGGGCGCGAACAGCGCCCAGCCAAAGGCGGATCGGGTCATTTGCCGGCTCCCGTGCTGCTGACGGTGTCGGCGGGGAGTTTGGCCAACGCTCCACCAATCGCATTGCCCCAGGATTGATAACCGGCGACGGTGAAGTGCTGCCCATCGGTGGTGATCCACTGCCCGGGTTTGGAGAACGTCAGCGAATCGATGTAGGTGCAAGGCGCCACGTTCGCGGCCAGAAACTGCGACATCAATTGGGTGCGGGCATCATTCTTCTGGTACATGCCGCCGGCTTTGCCCCAGGCCGGGCCCACCCAGGCGCAGCGGGTTCCGGTGGCGGCAATGGCCTTGGCCAGGCCAGTGACGCTTTGCCATGCCCAGGCTTTCGGAAACACCGGTTTGTCATAGGACGCCATGGTGTCACCGATGACCAGTACCACCAGGTCGGGCTTGTCGGCGGCGATCAGGTCCTGGATCGGTGTGGTGGTTGCCTCGCGCCCCTTGATCACGATCTTGTCGTTGCCTTTGCGCTCGGCGCCGCAGTCGACTTTCTTGCTGATCAGCCAGTCTCCGGCGCTGGCGCCGCAGGCACCGATGGAGTGGACCTGGGCGCCTTGGCGAGTCAGGTTGTCGTGCAGCGGTTCCAGCAAATGGTCCGCGAGGCTCATATGGCTCTCCCCAAGGACAAGGAGAGTCAGACCGGCAAGGGCAGATGTGGGCATCGAAAGCTCCAGAATGATCAGTTGGAATAAGGCGAGGTGTAGGGGCTGACCGGCAGGCTCATGGGGCCGCTGATCTCCTCGAACTGGTAGCGCAAGGACAGGGCACCGTTGATTTGTTGGTAGTCGCGGGCGTTGTCCAGGCCCAGATTGGCGCCCAGCAGGAAGTTTGACGCGACCTTGTATTCAGCCGCCGCGGCGACGCTGTAGCCGATCCCGGTTTTGTTTTGCCCTGCGTAGCGCAGGCCCGAGGCCGCCTGCAGGGCTTTGTCGGTCGGGAAATAGTCGACGCTGTCTTGCTCGAAATGCTGCACGCCGACCGAGCCCTTGACTTGGTACGTCAAGCGCCCGGTGCGTTGTGCCCAGGTCACCGGCACGCCCAGGGCGAAGAACGTCTGCGGGCTGAAATAGCCGCCGTGGCCGTAGGTGAAAAAGTCCTGGTTGTTGGCGTAGCTGATGCCGGTCATGCTCAAGCCGACGGTCAGTTTGCTGTCCGTTGCATTTTGCAGGTACCAGTACACACCGCTGCCCAGTTCACTGCGGTTGTTGGACTCGACATGGTTGCCCAACAGCTGGTGCCAGGAGGCGTAGCCATAGGCGCCGACTTCGTTGTCGTCAAAGCTCAACTGACCACGTCCGCCGTTGGCGGTCACACCGCCCCAGGACTGCCCGCTGCGTTTGTCCGTGGTGCCGGCAAACGAGGTGAGGCTGTCAGTCACCGGACGTCGGGAAACGCTCACGCCATAACGGACATCAGAGGTGTCGCTGATGGGGCGATCAATGCTGATACCGCCCGTTGCGGTGGTGTATTTGAAACCGAGCGGAGTGGTGCCGAGATCGGCTTTGAGCCCATCGGCGGGCCGTTGAAGGGCGACGGAAAGGCCGACACCCTCGGCTTTCTGCGAACCGGGGCTGCCGCTCTGCGCACCGTTGCCGAAACGCGACAGCGCCTCGCTGCTGGCACTGCCGGCGTTCAGCGAGACCGGTGTCACGCGCAGGGCGACGCGGCTCTCATCCAGCGGGATATTGATTTCCAGCGGAGTTTCAATGTCGGTGAGTTTGCTCAGTCCCGACTCACTGTTGTTGCTGCGAATGCTCACGCCCTGGGTGACGTAGGCGCTGCGCTCCTGAAGAATTTTATTGAGCGCCAGTTGCGCGGGGCTGATGTCCTCGCTCATCAGTGCTGCGCGGGGCAACTGCGACTCGAATGGATTGCTCGCCTGCTGCGGCCTTGGCGGGGCGTCGATGGCAAAAGGGCCGCTGCCCGGCATCTCCTGAACCGGTGGCGGGATGGCTGCCAGCAAGGTGTCGCGAGTGACTGCGTTACGTGACCCCGATACCCCGGCAAAAGGGTTGGGCGCCACTGTCGAGCCGGCCAGTTGAGCGCCCGGGCTTCTACGTTTCTCGCTCTGTTCGATGGCCACGGCTTTACGCAGCAGATCGGTCGCGGTGCCGGTTTTGCCCATGTTCTGGTAGAGGCGTGCGGCCTCGGTCAGCGTTTGAGGGTTACCGGATTCGGTCTTGAGCAGCTGCTGCAGCGCCTGTTCGGCAAAGGCCGTGTCATGTGCCAGCACCGCCGCGTCGGCAGCACCCAGCAACAGTTGCGGGTCGTTTGGCTGGCGCTGCAACAGCGGTTTGTAGAGTTCGAGGGCTTTTGCCGTATCGCCGTTGGCCGAGTACATCCGCGCCAGGGCCGCGACGGCCGCGCTGTCACCGGGACGTTGCGCCAGTGCGGGCGCCAGTGTGTCGTAGGCGTTGGCCAGATCGCCGCGTTCACGCAACTGGTCCGCCTGGCGGATGCGATAAAGATAGAGCAGGTCGTCGAATCGCTTGCGGGCCGGCGCGTTCAAGGGCTTGTTCTGAAGGTCGCGCAGAATCTGGTTGACCTGCGTGTCTTCGCCGGTTTTAAGCAGGACCGCGGCGTATTGCAGGATGAAGTCCGCCGAGGGCGCTGTGGTCTGTTGCAACCGCCCGCGCATGAGGGCCAGCGCACGGCCCGGCTCGCCGATGTCGACGTAGGCCGAGGCCAGGCTGGCCGTGCGGTCTGGACTGTCGTTGGCCGTCGGCTGAATGCGCTCGAGCAGGGTCAGGGCTTCCTGGCGCTGTCCGCGCTTGCCCAACTCGATCACCTGGCGAAGTTGCAGGTTGAAGCTGACGTCAGCGGCCAGGGCTTGCATGTCCGGGGTGCGCTGGTTGGGGCGCAAACGTCCCAAGGTTGTCTGGGCGGCTTTCCACTCACCCATCTGGACCGACAGCAAGGCGCTGACGTAAAGCGCATCGGCATTGTCGGGGTGGGCCTGGAGCATGGCATCGATCAGGTCCCGAGCCTTCTGGGGTTCGCCCATCGCCAGGTTCAGGCGGGCCAGGGCGAAACGCGTCCAGATGTTGTCCGGTTCAACGCGCAGTGCGTCTTGCAAGGCGTTACGCGCAGCGGGAAGGTCGTTGCGTTGTTCGGCGAGGGCGGCCAGTTGCGTCGCGCGCAAGGCTTGCAGGCGTGCGGACTGGCCGATCTTTGCCTGTCCGGTGGCGGGCAGGCTGTTGATCAGTTGCAGGGCTTCATCGTTCTTGCCGCTCTTGAGCAGCACGTTGACCAGCCCTTCCTGTGCTTGAGGGTCGTCGCGGCGCAGGCTCAGCACCTGGCGATAGTTGCGCTGAGCGTCATCGAACTGGCCCGCGCCGGCCTGAATGTCCGCCAGGGCGAGGCGAGCGTCCACTCCGTTTGGATTGAGCCGCAGGGCCTGGTTGACCAAGGCCAGTGCCTGGGCGGTCTGGCCTTTGGCCTGGGCGTCGCGGGCCTGCTGTAACGCCGACCAGTAGCGCACTTCGTTCAGCGCAACTTGCCAGTGGCTGCCGTCCTGTTGTCGCGTGGCCTGACCCAGGAGCTTTTCCGCTTCGTCCAGTCGGTGTTGTTGCTGGCGAATGACTCCAAGGCCACCCAGCGCATCGGCATCGTCGGGCCGGGTTTTCAAGCGCGCCAGGAAAGCCTGTTCGGCGGTGGCCTGATCGCCTTCCTTGAGCGCCTTCAGGCCGCGCGCGACTTCGGCGGGCGGTTGCCATTGCTTGCTGGTCGTCGTCGCTGCCTGTTGCTTGCCCTTGTTCATCTGCGCCCGGATTTCCACGTCATCCGGATGCGTCTTGAGGTACGCCTCGAACAACGGCACTTGTGCCGCATTGGGTGGGCCGATCCAGGTCAGCGCCAGGCGCCAGCTTTCGTCGGCATCACCGGCAATGTCGGTACGTTGGGTCAGCGCGGCCAGGGCGCGGATGCCCTCGGCACGGCTGTCTTCATGGCGCACCAGATGCTTGGCGTAAAACAGCGCGACGATCGAATCGTTGGGCATCTCCCGTTGCAGGCGCTGAAATCCACCGCGCGCTTCAGCCCAGTCCGCCTGATTGAAGGCAAGGTTGTTGTAATACTCGCGGCCAATCGTACCTTGAGGTGGACGGCCATCGAACAGCGCGCGAAACACGACAGTCGCCTTGTCACGTTCACCGGCATCGACGAGGCGCCGAGCCTCTTCCAGGCGCTGTTGGTTCTGCGGTTGTGCCAGGGCAATGTCCTGCGCCAATTGCAGTGCCTGCCGAGGCAAAGGCTGGATGGCCTGCAAGCGGGCGAGGTATTGCTGCGCCTGTTGTGGCTTGTCCTGTTGCACGCCGATCAAGCCCAGGCCATACAGGGCGTCAACCTGGACCGGGTCCAGCAACAGGACTTTCAGCCAGACTTCCGCCGCGCGTTGAGGGTTTTTGTGCAACTGCCAGTACTGCCCTTGCTCGACGAGCAATGCCTGTGGCGTCGGACTTTGAGCGTGGGCAGCAGCGGCCGTCCATGCGCTCATGACGGCGATGGCTAGCGTGCGGTGGTGCGCGTGCATGCGGTCTCCCAGGAGAGTTTCAGCGTTCCGTCTTCCCGGAATCGATAATGTTTATCTGCCCAGCCGAGCGCGAACAGGCTGAGCATCAAGTCGTAGTAACGCGGCGGGCCGACGTCGGTATCGAGCCTCGTCAGCGCTTGGCGCAAGGCGAGTTCCACGCGGTCTCGTTGCTGATCGGCCAACTTGGGTTGCCCCTTGGCCTGAAGGTAGGGAATCAGTGCAGCCCGGAAGCCGAAAGGGCTCTGGCCCTGGACACTGCCGTGCAGAACCTGGACCGTTTCCGGGGGGGAACCCGTCGCGACAGTGCTGCGGGCCATACCGTCCAGCCGTTTGAGCAGCCGCGCTGCCAGCGGTTCGGAGGTATCACTCATGCCCAGCCAGAGGTACACGCGAATGGCGTCGTAGCTGCCCGTGTCGCCGTGGACCGGGTCGCTGACGAAGACCCCCGATTGTGCTGAAGTGCCTTGATAACCGACCCAGTCCGCGATGAAACCGTGGCGGCTGGATTGGGCAATCATCGTCGCGGTGTTATCGGCAATCGCTTGCCAGGGCCCGGAGGGTGCTTGCTTGGCCAGCCGCCGTAACAGCGGCAGTGGCAGGTAGCTGGGGTTCAGGCGCCAGAGAGCGTCCGGCTGGACGAAGCCCTGTGGTCCAGGCAATACCATCGGCCCCAGCCCGGGCAGCTTGACGACCAATTGCGCTTCGATCGTCGCCATCAGCTGCAGGGCGTCCTGGTGATAGTCCGGCCGATGCCACAGGCGTGCGGCTTCGAGCAGGGCGTAGGCGATCCACAGGTCGGCGTCGGCGGCCGAATTGGCGTCTTGCAGGCGCCACTGACCGTCCGTGCCTTGCCCCCATAACCAGCCCGGCAGGCGTGTGGCGGTATCTGCGCCGGCGAGGTTGGCCGAGGTCCAGCGCCAGAGTTTGTCGAAGCGCTGCTGATCGTTGCCGATCAGCGCGAAGAGCATGGCGTAGGACTGCCCTTCAGAGGTGCTGTGATTGTTCGCAAGGCTCGATTCCAGAACCCGGCCGTCGGCCTGGACGAAGCGTGTTGCATAGGTCTGCCACAGTGGCCAGGCTGGCGGCTCGCAGGCATTTGCGGCCGCCATCGTCGGCGCCAGCAGGGCGAGCGCCAGCACGGCGCTCAACCTGCGCGCGTTACCGCGCAGGCTCTGGCGAAGTGAAGTACCCCGGCGGCTCACGGACGACACTGACATGAACGACACTGGCTTGCGCGGCTCATTGGCCAAGACGACGTTTGGCCCGTAAGCGCAGGGCCAGGTAGGCCATGGACGCAAGCAGCAGGACCCCGAGAAGCGTGAACAGCATGAGCGCCATGACGTTCTGCGAGAGGTACCACTGCAGATAGCGCAACGGACCCAGGCGCCCGACGTAGTAATCCTGCTCGGCGACCAGCGATTCGACATGCTTGCCCCTGACCACCACCAGACTGCCTTGCAATTGGTTGGCATTTTCTTCGCCGCTGAGCAGGGCACTGGTCACGTCGGCCAGGCCGCCGGGCCTGGTGCCGGCGATAAACACCACGCTGCGCCCACTCTTGAGCGGCGATTCGAATCCGGTCAGATAAGCACTGCCGTCCTCGGCGCTGAACCTGAAGCTGCTGCGCGCTTCGCGCCGATTGGTTTGCGTATCCGGGCTGATCCAGTTGCGCACACGCAACGGCAGGTCCGACAGTTCAAAGTACTGCGCAGCGTCTACGCCCCTGGCCGGCAGAAGGTGTTGCCATTGATCCAGCAGCGGCTGATTGTTGCCCGAGGCGAGCACCAGCAAATCCCGGTCGCGTTGCTCAGCGACCTGGTCGGCGTGGACCACCTTCACGCCGGTGGCCGGATAACCGGTGGAGTCGCCGAAGCGGCCCAGCAGGGTCAGATAGGCGCTCAGATCGGCCGGGCCTGGCTCGTTGGGCAGGATCACCGATGTTTCAGACAGGTCGGCCATGCGGGTGAACGGGAAACCACTGTCCTTGAACACCCCGAGGTTGGGCATGGCCATGAAATGTTCGTATTGGCTGAGGTCCAGGGTCGAGTCCGGGTCGATCACACCGCGCATGTTGTCGATGATGATGTCGCGGCATTCGCCCTGTTTGATGTAGTCATACATGAAGCGAAATTGCAGGCGCGATTGCAGCGCGACTGAATTGAGCGGCAACAGCATGCGCGACGTGCGGGCCAGGCTGTCGTCGGTTTTGAGCATCGACAGCAGGCTGTCGCTGTTGCCGAGCTTCTCGATCGAAGGCAGGTCGATCGACTTGATGAAGGTGTCGTTGAAACTGATCAGCAACGAAGAATTGGTAGAGACCGGTTGCGGCGTATAGCGGTACTTCAGGTCAAGTTGCGCACCGGGCTCGCGCCAGTTGAACAGGTCGGGTGGCAAGCGCAGGGCAACCGTCATTGGTCCCGGGTTATAACCCGACACATTGAGTTCTGCGGGTTTGGTCAGTTCACCCAGGCGAACCGGGCGATCGGAGGGCAGCCAGTTGGGCGCGTCGTACGGCTGGCGTGGCTTGAGCGAGTCGATCCGGTCGATCACCACGCTCTGCCCGGAAAAGGCCGAGCCACCGAGGGCCAACGCGGTCGCGGCGACTTTGAGATCGGCGCCATCGCGCCCGGAGACGATCAACAGTTTGCCCTGAGCATCATTGGGGTTGCTCACCAGGGTCAATGTCGGCCCGGTGGCCCCTTTGATCGGCAAACCACTCAAGGTCGTTGAGTCGCTGGCGCTGACAAATACCACTGCGTTGCCTTTGGCCGGCAGGCTGCCGAGGCTGGCGGGGAAGGTTGCACCGCGGTAGCTGGCCAGGGCGCCGAACCAGGACGACAGGATGCCGGCGGCTTCAAGCTCAGTGCCGCCTGGGCGCGCGGTGAACACGAAGGGCAACTTCAGGGGCGAGGCGTCTCGACGATCGAACAAGGGCAGCGGCAGCGCGGACAGGTCGTTGGGCTGTTTAATCGAGGACACCTGGAGGCTCAGCTGGCTCTCGTTGCCGATCCTGGCCCACAGGCTGGAGTGCAAAGGGTCTTCACATTGCATCGTGTAATGACCGATGAACTGCAGGCTGAGCCGGTTGAATTCGGTGATGGTCTGCGGCGGAATCTGCACGGTCCGGGTCTGCAATTTACCGGCCTCTTCCTTCGGGAGGGGCAGGCTGGCGGCCACTTGATCGTTGATCAGCACGTTGATTTGCGAAAGATCGGCCAGCAGCGCCGGTGAGTAGCTGTACTGCAGCGTGATCTGTGCAGCCGTGACGACTTCATCGGCGCGCACATCGAAATTCACGCTGTCGGTAGCCTCCACGCCTCTAAGGGTCATCGAATAGCTTTTGCCCAGCTCCTTGAGGGTGCGGGTATAGCTGTTGCCCGCGGCATCGGTTTCAGGCAACGATGCGACCGGCATCACCGCCGTGTCCGTGGCGCTGATTTGGGCGGCAGCACTCAAGGCACAGCCGCTCCAGCCCACTAGCGAGCAGGCGATCAGCATGAGTGAGCGAGGAAGAAAGGTCTGGCGAGTGTAAGGCTTCAAGATCGTTGCGTGTCCGCGGTGGAGTCGATAGGTGATGGAGCGCCCCGGCGTTTGCGTAGTAGCGCGCGGCTGTCCTTCAGGGTTGCTACGAACAAGCGCAGGATGGCGCGCAAGCCAATGCTGCTGACCTCGCGCAACGCCGACATGGGCGCATCGAGGCGGCCGTTACCCCAGGTGTTGGCCCAGGTGTCGGCCCGTGAAAAGGTCAGTCGCACCAGCTCACTTTGCTGGCGCAGGGTCAAACCCTCGAATTGCACCCCCGTCACGTTGTCGTTGCTGAAGATCGTTTTTGCGGGAAAAAGGCTTGAGGGAGGTGTGCGCAGAATGCACAGCCGCAGCTTCTCATCGACGCTGAGCTGAACCTGCGGTGGCAGTGCCAGACCTACGCCGTTTTGTGAGAAGTCCTGGGTTTTGCAATCGAACGAAGTGCCGTCTTCGCGATAGACGCGCACAGGCAGATCTGCGGGCACCCTGGGTTCGTTACGCACCTGAGAGGACTCGGTGGCCACCGCCACGGCAGTGCTGACGATGATGATGTTGTACACGGTCCAGGCCAGGTTGATCAGCAGGGTCGTGACCTGGGCCGAATCACCCCCGATCAGTTTCACCACGCCGATCACCAGACCGATCATGTTCAAGGTCAGCAGGACGATGTAAGGCCGCGCGAGCTTCCAGTCGAAATAGTCCTGCTCGATGGTGCCGCCCTTGTCGGTCACGTTGAACTTGCCCAGCGAAGGGCTGATCAGGGCCAACAGTACCGGTCGCATGATGTACCAGGCCAACACCGACTCATACACCTCGTTCCAGAAGGAATGGCGGAAGCGCCCCTGGATGGCGGAGTTGGTCAGGCTGGAGTGGAAAATATGCGGCAGTACATAGACCGTGACCATCAGCGCCGAGGCATGGAAAATCTGCGCGTCGAACATCAGGTAGGCCAGGGGGGCGGTCAAGAACACCAGGCGAGGCAGGCTGTAGAAAAAGTGCATCATGGCATTGAGGTAGCAGATGCGCTGCCCCAGGTTCAGACCTTTGCCAAACAGCGGATTGTCGGTGCGAAAAATCTGCGCCATGCCCCGCGCCCAGCGTATGCGCTGGCTGATGTGTCGGGAAAGGCTTTCGGTGGCCAGGCCCGCCGCTTGTGGAATGGCGAGGTAGGCCGTATTGAAACCACGGCGATTGAGCTTGAGTGCCGTGTGCGCATCTTCCGTCACGGTTTCGGTGGCGATGCCGCCGACTTCCAGCAAGTGAGTGCGCCGGATGACCGCGCAGGAGCCACAGAAGAATGCCGCGTTCCACAGGTCGTTGCCGTCCTGCACCAGGCCGTAGAACAGCTCGCCTTCATTGGGCACCGAGCGAAAGGTATCGAGGTTCTTTTCGAACGGATCCGGTGAATAGAAGAAGTGCGGTGTTTGCAGCAACGCCAGGTTAGGGTCCTTTAAAAACCAGCCCATGGTGATCTGCAGGAAGGAGCGGGTGGGCACGTGGTCGGCGTCGAATATGGCAATGAACTCGCCATCGGTGACCTTGAGAGCCTCGTTGAGGTTGCCGGCCTTGGCATGTTGATTGTTGTCGCGGGTGATGTAGTTGACACCAATCTGCTGACAGAACGCCTTGAATTCCTCCCGGCGTCCGTCATCGAGCATGTGCACCCGCAGTTTGCCCTCGGGCCAGTCGATGGCCTGAGCCGCAAGCACTACCAGTTTGACGATGCCCAACGCTTCGTTATAGGTGGGAATGAAGACATCTACCGTCGGCCATTGCGCGGGCGGCTGTTGCAGAAACTGCGGTGTGCGGTGCAGCGGCCAGGCGGTCTGTACGTAGCCGAAGACGAGGACGAGCAAGGCATACAGTTCGGCCAGGACCAGCCCGTAGCCAAATACGGCATCCAGCCAGTTGTCGAAGCCCAGGGTGTCGGTCAGGCGCCAGTACATGTAGCGCAGCGAAGCGATCAGCGAGAGGGTGATCAGGGTCAGGATCGCCAGACGCCCGGCTTGCTTGCGGATGATCAGGCTGGCGGCAAAACAGACGGCGGCAAACGCGGCCTGGGAATACAGGTTCAGCGGCGCTGTGAGGATGCCCAGCACCAACAATGCAGCGATCAGCCCGGCGGAGATCTTCAGGCCCTGGCGGCAACGCAGGGGCCAGCGACTGACGTGCGCCTGGAAAGTATCCAGTCGCTGCTGCAACCACCACGTCTTTGCAGGCAGCTGGTTGAGCCGGGCGGTCATGGCATGTCCTGCGGGCTTGAAGCATCCGCGCAAAGCAGGGCATGGACCGCGCCTGACAGCGAAAGAATGTCCAGACAGCCCATGCTCTCAGGTGCGTACTGCAACAGGTCCCGACCATAGGCCAGCGACTCGTTGAACTGGTGATCGAGGCGAATCGTCCCGATCAGGTTGGCACCGAGCCGCCGCCGAAACAGCACGCCCATGTCCCTGCTGAACGAACGCGAGTCATCCCGTTGATTGAGCACATACCGTTGTTGCTGCGCGCGTCGTCGGCTGGTTTCCAGCCACTGGGTCATGGTGTCCAGTGCCAGGTAGGAGGCCGCGTCGGCCACCGTCATCACCAGTACCAGATCGGCAGCGTCGAGTGCCTGTTGCGAATAGACGGTCGCACCCGAAGGCGTGTCCAGGATCACGGTATCGTTTTCGCTGAGGTCCATTGACGCGAGGTGCTGATTCAACCAGTCAGAGTCTTCAAGCATCAACTGCTTGAGCAATCGGCGCTCGTTCACCTGGCCAGTGCCGAAGGGCAGGCACTCGCTGTCGCCAAAGCCCGGCAGGCGATGAGCGCCCCAGTCTGCGCCCTGCTCTTTGAGCTGGATCAGCCCGGGATCCTGCCTGGTGATACCCAAGTGGCAGGACAGCGCGTTCTGAGGGTCCAGATCAATAGCGATGGTTCGCCCGCCAGGGCGCCGAAGGGTTTTTGCGAGGCCCGCGGCGACGGTGCTTTTACCCACCCCACCATTCGCCGAAACGATGGCAATGACCTTCGCCCTGGTTCGCTTGCGGGTCGCTTCCGGCAGACCGTCTCGACGAACCTGGTTGAGTTCACGCAACAGGTCGCTCAATCGCTGACGGTCACCTGTAGCAGAACTCGCAGGTGGCTCGGTCAGGGAAGAGGATTTGGGTGGCGGTGGCGAGAGGGCAACATGCTTCACCGGCTCGACCGGCGCGCCAATCAATAAAGAAGGCTGTGGCTCGTCCAGTAGAAACACGGGGGGCGTTGGCGTTGGTATTGGGGGAGGCAAGGCCTCCGCCGGTTCTGGTTCAGCCAGCGCAGGTGTAATCGGGGCCTCTTTGAAATCTTTATAGTTCGGTTGTATTTCCTGGTAACTCTGCGCATTGGCGCCAAAACGTGTAAAAAGTTTCGTAATGTCGTCTACATATTTCATGCGTTGTACCAGGAATGAAATAGCTCAGAAACTCAGCATTCCATTAACTTGACAAAGTTGATGCGTTGTCTGGATGTTGGCAGAGTGCCACTAATGTAGTGGTACCTGCGTCCCGGTGTCAACGAATGTTATAATAAGTCAGTGAGGCTTGTTGGTGTTGGACTGATGTTATTGAGTTGTTTTGTTATGTGTGGGGCGTGTGAGTTTTAGAGTGTGCTCAATAATGACTTTGTAGTGGTGTGTAATATGATAATGGTTAGTTGGGGTATAGGTGCGATGGCACGCCAGTGTTTATCGCTTTCGATGGTTTGATGTCGGGTTTATATATTAAAGAAGTTGGTTTGTGTATTTGAAGGAACAGTGATGGTTTCAAAAAGTACTTTCGGATAATGCAGTGGGTGTCGCGTATGTCAGGCCGCGTAAAGTCGCAAAGAAACTTCCCGTCTGGCTACAACGGCTGAAAATCAACACGCCTTATCAAGCGAGCCATTTGAAAATCGGACATAGCGATTGCTCGTCGGTCGTTCACCGGCAGGCTCAATGTTAATTTTGTTCAGGGTTGTGTTCGGGACACTTGGCGCTGCGCTGGGTAAAGTCATGATCGCTCGCCCGGCCTGGTGTGTTTCAGATGGATTACTGAATGGCCAGCAACTGGTCAGGGTGGGCACCCATTCAGACAAGGTGCAGGCGACAGGCTGAGGCATTCAGCTAACGTTCGATCGTTCGCCTCGCCAGTTGCGTTACACACACTCTCCCTGAGGTGACTGGCGGGGTGAACCCTGCACGCGCCGGATGCGACAGGTGGAGATTCCAGGTTCCGGTGTTCAGCTATGCTTTCAGCACTTTGTTCAAGAAATGGATTTCACTATGAGCAGCGTAAGAAAGCCGACACAGCGAGAAATCTGCGATGCCTTGGAACTTAGCGAAAGCGAGGTCGCGTTGTACGTTGCAGAAGTAGAGGAAAAGGCTGATGGCTCGGGGCACTGGATCTTTTTCAGCGTATTGACGCCTGACGAGGTACTGTTCTGGCCCAGGGTCGGTAACAGCCTGAGGCTTGAAACAGATGCCATAAACCGACTCTGGACAAAACAATCATCGAGTATCGCTCGGTAGGTTTCCGGGGTCGCGCTTTAACTGCGCCAAGCTCTTATCCTTAAATGCTCACGAGACCTTTTCACTGGTCTCGTAGATGCCTGTTCTTTTATCACCTGTCAGAGGTCTGGTTTGAACACGCCGGCAACTCATCGACAGCATGTCCGAAGGCAATAGAGTCATTGCCGTTGGCTGCGTTATCCGCGATCAAACCTCGCTGATGTCGACCCAGCGCTGTTCCCGTGCCGCCAATCGAATCGCCGTCGCCAGCCGCTCAACTTCCAGAGCTTGCTCGAAATCGGTGCCGGCTTGTCCATGGCCGGCCAAGGCCATGATCAGCTCATGCACTTCCAGCGTTTTCAACTCGTTGTAGCCCAGTTGATGCCCCGGCGCTGGACTGAACGCTGCATATCCGGGCAGGTTCGGCCCGGCCAGTAAACGCTGGAAACCATCCTGGCCGACGCGGCACAGGCGTAACTCATTCAAACGTTCCTGATCGAATGCCAGGGTCCCTTGGGTGCCACTGATCTCGAAACTCAGGTGATTCTTGTAGCCGTGCTTGAGCCAACTGCTGCTGAAGGTGCCACGTGCGCCGCTGGCGAAGCGCAGTAACGCATGGGCCTGATCGTCGACGGCAATTGTGCGTTGTTCCCGGCTACCGGTGGTGGCCGGGCGCTGGCGGTGCACGGTCTGGGAATCGGCGCATACCGCTTCGACATCGCCGAGCAGATAGCGCGCCATGCCCAGCAAATGGCTGCCCAGATCCGCCAGCGCGCCACCGGCATGTTCGGCCTCGCAGCGCCACGACCAGGGGGACGCTGGATCGGCCATGAAGTCTTCGCTGAATTCGCCTTGAAAGCTGATGATCTCACCGAGTCTGCCGCTCTGAATCAACTCCCGCGCCAGGCCGATGATCGGGTTGTGCTGGTAGTTGTAGCCGACACGGGTGACCACGCCCGCATCCTTGGCCGCCAGGTGCATGGCATTGGCCTGTTCAAGGTTCACCGCCAGCGGTTTTTCGCAGTACACCGGTTTGCCAGCGGCAAGCGCGGCCATGGCCATCGGGTAGTGCAGGTGGTTGGGTGTGGTGATGGCGATCAGGTGGACCTTGGGATCGTCGATCAATTGCTGCCAGTCGCCATAGGCCTGCTCAAAGCCCCAGGCAGTGGCGCATGCTTGCGCACGAACGGGATCGGCGTCGGCCAGGGCAGCGAGGCGAAGCGTGAAGGGCAGTTCGAATGCTGCGCTGACGTTGCGAAAGGCCAGGGCGTGGGCACGCCCCATGAAACCCGTGCCGATGAGTCCGATTCCGAGTTCGCGCATGACAGGATCCTTTGGTTTTTGTTTTCAGGAAACCTGTTTATAGAATAAAAATTCTTTTTTATCAATTATGGAATAAATATTCGCAGTCGGCCGCTGAGCGCTCGCGTGCAAATGTGGGCGTTCTGCGTTGCGCGCGGCGCGGTAACGCCAGTGTCTCGGTCAGTCTTCGAACCCGACCTGCTCGTGAATCTCATCGACTTTCAATTCCAGTCGATAAGCCACGGCGATAAACAGCGCCTGGCACAGGCACAAGGTCGCACTCAATGAGCGGAAGGCAAACGAGCTGCCTTCATTGACCAGCAGCACGGTGTTGGCGCGCTTGGCCAAAGGCGAAAGGTTACTGTCGGTGATGATCAGGGTTTTTGCCTGATGATGCTGGGCGATGCGCAGACAGTGCTGGGTTTCCTTGCCGTAGGGCGTGAAGCTGATGGCGATCACCAGGTCATTGGCGCGCACGCTGCGCATCTGCTCGCGGTAACTGCCGCCGAGCCCCGACACCAGGTGGATGCGCTTGTTGGTGTGTTGCAGGTTGTAGACCAGGTAATCGGCCACCGCGAACGAACGGCGCACGCCGACCACGTAGATGTTGTCAGCGTTGACCACCAGATCCACGGCCTTGTCGAAGGCCTGATCATCGAGTTCCAGCCCCAGCCGTTCGATGCCCGACAGGGTGGCGTTGATGCATTCGCGCGCCAGGTCGCCGCCGCTGGCCTTCTGTGACTTGTTGGCGATCATGCTGCGGATGCGTTGCTGGTAGTTCTGTACCGGCGTGGTCTTGTGGGTATACGCCTCGCGAAACAGTGCCTGCATTTCGCTGAAACCACTGAAGCCGAAGCGCTGGGAGAACCGCACGATGGCCGACGGATGCACGTCGCACTCGCGGGCAATGTCGCTGATGCGGTCGACCATGATCCGGTCGCTCTGCTGGCTCATGTAGCTGGCAATGCGTTTGAGCTGGCGCGGCAGGCTTTCGTATTCATCGGTGATCAGCTGCAGCAGACGCTCGGCATTGATCGGGGGGCTGGTGAGATCGCTGTCGGGCGTGCTCTCGGTCGTAGCCGGCTGATCGGTGCGGGACATGAGGAAATCCTTCTGGCTTGTTCTTATAGGGACGACTTTTCACCTCGTCCCCTGACAATAGGTTGGCTGTGCGCAGTCTACAGGGTAGGCCCGGATAAAATCTTGAGCTTGCCGTCGACACAGGCTTGCTGAAACGATGGACTGGCTCTGGAACGCGTGTACTGAAGTTTATTGGAAAAAATATTCCACGTAAAAAATATTTGGAATAATTATTGATTGTTTGGCCCGGGTCGTTTTAGTCTGCCTCCACCAAGAGTGTTCGGCGCGGCCATCGCCCCGAACGCAGGCTGATAAAAATAACAGGAGCCAGCATGGGCCAGACTCGTTTTGCCAGTGGGCGTCAATTGGATCTGATTTGCCTGGGACGCCTGGGCGTCGACCTCTATGCGCAGCAAGTCGGGGCGCGGTTGGAGGATGTAAGCAGCTTTGCCAAGTACCTCGGTGGCTCGTCCGCCAACATCGCCTTCGGTACCGCGCGGTTGGGGCTCAAGTCGGCGATGCTGAGCCGGGTAGGGGACGACCATATGGGGCGCTTCCTCGTCGAGTCCCTGACCCGTGAAGGCTGCGATGTCAGTGGCATCAAGGTCGATCCGGAACGCCTGACCGCCATGGTGCTGCTGGGTCTCAAGGACCGCGAAACCTTCCCCTTGGTTTTCTATCGTGAAAACTGCGCCGACATGGCGCTGCGGGCCGAAGACATCAGCGAAGCCTTCATCGCTTCCAGTAAAGCCTTGCTGATCACCGGCACGCATTTCTCCACCGACGGCGTGTACAAGGCGAGCATCCAGGCCCTGGACTATGCACACAAGCACAACGTCAAACGGGTGCTGGACATCGACTACCGCCCGGTGCTCTGGGGTTTGGCCGGCAAGGCGGACGGTGAGACCCGTTTCGTCGCCGACCAGAACGTCAGCCAGCATGTGCAGAAAATCCTTCCGCGTTTCGACCTGATCGTTGGTACTGAAGAAGAGTTCCTGATGGCCGGTGGTGCCGAGGATTTGCTCACTGCGCTGCGCAATGTCCGGCGCCTGTGCGCGGCGACCCTGGTGGTCAAGCTCGGCCCGCAAGGCTGCACGGTGATTCATGGCGAGATCCCGGCCCGTCTCGAAGACGGTGCGATTTATCCGGGCGTGCGTGTGCAAGTGCTTAACGTGCTGGGGGCCGGCGATGCCTTCATGTCGGGGTTCCTCAGTGGTTGGCTGGAGGACGCCAGCGATGAGCGCTGCTGCCAGTTGGCCAACGCCTGTGGCGGCCTGGTGGTGTCGCGCCACGCCTGCGCCCCGGCGATGCCGACCCGCGCCGAACTGGATTACCTGTTCAACAGCCCGGTGCCGATTACCCGACCGGACCAGGATGCGGTGTTGCAGCGCCTGCATCAGGTCAGCGTGCCGCGCAAACAGTGGAAGCAGCTGTTCATCTTTGCCTTCGACCATCGCTGGCAACTGGTGGAGCTGGCGCAAAAGGGTGGCCGTGACCTCAACGCCATCTGCGAACTCAAGCAACTTTTTATCCAGGCCGTGGAGCGGGTCGAAGCCGATTTGCGCAAGCAGGGCATCGACGCCGATGTCGGGCTGCTGGCCGATCAACGTTTCGGCCAGGATTCACTGAATGCTGCCACCGGTCGCGGATGGTGGGTGGCGCGGCCGGTGGAAGTCCAGGGTTCGCGGCCATTGGCTTTCGAACACGGTCGTTCTATCGGCAGCAATCTGATTGCCTGGCCACAGGAACAGATCGTCAAGTGCCTGGTGCAATTTCATCCCGATGACGAACCGTTGCTGCGCCTGGAACAGGAAGCGCAGATCAAGGGTTTGTATCAGGCGTCCCAGGTCAGCGGTCATGAACTGCTGCTGGAAATCATCCCGCCCAAGGATCACCCGTCGACGCATCCGGACGTTTTGTATCGCGCCCTCAAACGCCTCTACAACCTGGGCATCTACCCGGCGTGGTGGAAGATCGAAGCGCAAAGCGCCGAGGAGTGGAAGCAACTCGACGAACTGATTCAGGAGCGCGATCCGTATTGCCGAGGCGTGGTGTTGCTGGGCTTGAATGCTCCGGCAGCAGCACTGGCCGAGGGCTTTCAACAGGCCAGCCAGAGCCAGACCTGCCGCGGGTTCGCCGTAGGGCGGACGATTTTCCAGGAGCCAAGCCGTGCGTGGCTGGCCGGGGAAATCGACGACGAAACGCTGATCCGCCAAGTGCAGGGCACGTTCGTCGAACTGATCGAAGCCTGGCGTGCGGCGCGGAGTTGAACAAATTAGCTGATTGATGGGGCTTTGTGGCGAGGGAGCTTGCTCCCGTCGGGCTGCGAAGCAGTCCCAAATCAACCAGCCCGGTGTATCAGGTAAACCGCATTCACAGGTCTGCGACTGCTTCGCAGCCGAGCGGGAGCAAGCTCCCTCGCCACAGGTGATGGGTTGAACATTTTTTGAGAAAACAATAAAAGGTGCAGCCATGCCCGCTATCCGAATTGGCATCAACCCGATCTCCTGGAGCAACGACGACCTGCCGTCCCTCGGTGGCGAGACGCCATTGAGCACCGCCCTCGGCGAAGGCAAGGAAATCGGTTACGAAGGTTTTGAACTCAACGGCAAATTCCCCAAGGACGCCAAAGGCGTCGGCGACGTGCTGCGGCCCTATGACCTGGCACTGGTGTCCGGCTGGTACTCCAGCCGTCTGGCACGGCGTTCCGTGGCCGAGGAAATCGACGCTATTGGCAGTCACGTCGAGCTGCTGGCGAAGAACGGCGCCAAGGTGCTGGTCTATGGCGAGGTCGCGGACTCCATCCAGGGCCAGCGCATTCCTCTGGTCGAACGCCCGCGCTTGCACACCGAACAGGCCTGGCAGGAGTACGCCGACAAGCTCACCGAGCTGGCGCGCTTCACTCTGTCCCAGGGCGTGCGCCTGGCCTATCACCATCACATGGGGGCTTACGTCGAATCCCCGGCCGACATCGACAAGTTGATGGCCCTGACCGGCAGCGAAGTCGGCCTGCTGTTCGATTCGGGCCATTGCTACATGGGTGGCGGCGAACCCTTGCAGGTGCTGCGCAAACACATCGAACGCATCTGCCACGTGCATTTCAAGGACGTGCGCAAACCGGTGGTGCAGCTGGCGCGCAACAACCTGTGGAGCTTCCCGGACTGCATCATCAACGGCACCTTCACCGTGCCCGGCGATGGTGATATCGACTTCGGCGCATTGCTCGATGTGCTGCTGGCCGCCGATTACCGCGGCTGGCTGGTGGTCGAAGCCGAGCAGGACCCGGCGGTGGCGCCAAGTTATGTCTACGCGAAAAAAGGCTACGACACCTTGCGCGCACTGCTCGATGAGAGGGCCGCGCGATGAGCCTGTTGGTCAAAAGCAATTCACGCGGCCGGACCATGGTCGAGTTGGGCCAGGGTGAACTGGAATACGTCGGCTTCGCCGCTTACCGCCTGAGCCTCGGTGAGTCCCTGCCGGTCTCGGCGGGTGATAAAGAACTGTGCCTGGTGCTGCTCAGCGGTCGCGTCAGCATCAAGGGCGAAGCGCCGGGGCAGGGCGCGTTCGACTGGGACAACATTGGCGATCGGCAGTCGGTGTTCGAAGACAAGTCTCCGTTCGCCGCGTACTTGCCGCCCGGCAGTCAAGCCCAGGTGGTGGCGTTGAGCGATGTGCAAATCGCCGTCTGCGCCGCCCCCGGTTCGACCGCCGACAACCTCGGTCCGCGACTGATCAGACCCGACAGCATGAAACGCAGCGTGCGCGGCAAGGGTGCCAACACCCGCTACGTTTGCGACATCCTGCCGGACACCGAGCCCGCCCATTCGCTGCTGGTGGTGGAGGTGCGCACGCCGTCCGGGCACTCGTCGAGCTACCCGCCACACAAGCACGACACTGACGATCTGCCGCACCAGAGCTTTCTCGAAGAAACCTATTACCACCAGATCAACCCGCCCCAGGGCTTCGTGTTCCAGCGGGTGTACACCGACGATCGCAGCATCGATCAGGCCATGGCCGTGGAAAACAGCGACCTGGTGGTCGTGCCCAAGGGTTATCACCCGGTCAGTGTGCCGTACGGCTACGAGTCGTATTACCTGAACGTGATGGCCGGTCCGAAACGCGTCTGGCAGTTCCATAACGATCCGCAGCACAGTTGGCTGCTTGATCTGTGAACTGAAAAGCCTGAATTCCAACGTCTGAATTCCCATTTCTGTACGGAGAACAAGAACAATGAGCGACGCCCAGGTAATCGGCCATTACATCGACGGTCAGGTGCAAGACACCGGCAGCGAGCGGTTCAGCAATGTCTTCGACCCGGCCACCGGCAACGTGCAGGCACGGGTCGGTCTGGCCGGCGGGAAGACTGTGGACGAGGCGGTCGCATCGGCCCTCAAGGCCTTTCCGGCCTGGTCGGAGCAATCATCCCTGCGCCGTTCGCGGGTGATGTTCAAGTTCAAGGAACTGCTCGACCGCCATCACGATGAACTGGCGCAAATCATCAGCCGCGAACACGGCAAGGTGTTTTCCGACGCCAAGGGCGAAGTCACCCGTGGCATCGAAATCGTCGAATACGCCTGCGGTGCGCCGAACCTGTTGAAAACCGAATTCAGCGACAACATCGGCGGCGGCATCGACAACTGGAACCTGCGCCAGCCACTCGGTGTTTGCGCCGGGGTCACGCCGTTCAACTTCCCGGTGATGGTACCTCTGTGGATGATTCCGCTGGCGCTGGTGACCGGTAACTGCTTCATCCTCAAGCCGTCGGAGCGCGATCCGTCCGCCAGTTTGTTGATGGCGCGGTTGCTGACTGAGGCCGGTCTGCCGGATGGCGTGTTCAACGTGGTCCAGGGTGACAAGACGGCGGTCGATGCGCTGCTGCAACACCCGGACATCGAGGCGATTTCGTTTGTCGGTTCGACGCCGATTGCCGAGTACATCCACCAGCAGGCTACCTCGCGCGGCAAACGCGTACAGGCCCTGGGCGGAGCGAAGAACCACATGATCGTGATGCCCGATGCGGACCTGGATCAAGCGGCAGATGCCTTGATTGGCGCCGCTTACGGCTCGGCCGGCGAGCGTTGCATGGCGATATCGATTGCCGTTGCGGTCGGCGATGTCGGTGACCGGTTGATTGCCAAGCTGCTGCCGCGCATCGATCAACTGAAGGTTGGCAACGGCCTGCAGGGTGACACTGACATGGGGCCGCTGGTGACGGCCGAACACAAGGCCAAGGTTGAAGGCTTCATCGATCAGGGCGTGGCCCAGGGCGCACAGCTGATTGTCGACGGTCGCAACTTCAAGGTGCCGGGCGCCGAGAATGGCTTCTTCGTTGGCGCGACGCTGTTCGACAAGGTCACGACCGAGATGAGCATTTACCAACAGGAAATCTTCGGTCCGGTGCTGGGCATCGTGCGGGTACCGGACTTCGCCAGCGCGGTGGAGCTGATCAACGCCCACGAGTTCGGCAACGGTGTGTCCTGCTTCACCAGCGACGGCGGCATCGCCCGAGCCTTCGCCCGCACCATCAAGGTTGGCATGGTTGGCATCAACGTGCCGATTCCGGTGCCCATGGCCTGGCATTCGTTCGGTGGCTGGAAGCGCTCGTTGTTCGGCGACCACCATGCCTACGGCGAAGAAGGTATCCGTTTCTACAGCCGCTACAAAAGCGTGATGCAACGCTGGCCCGACAGTATCGCCAAGGGCCCTGAATTCAGCATGCCAACGGCTAAGTAATTCACCTGTGCGGAGAACAACAATAATGAGCAAACCCCTGCGTTTCGCCTTGAACCGTATGGTCGCCCCACGTTTGTCCCTGCCGGCGTTCATCGAGTTGGCGGTGACCCTGAAGGCCGACGCCATCGAGCTTCGCAACGACCTTGAAGGTGTCGAGATCGAAGATGGCACCGCACCCGGACGCGTGGGTGAGTTGTGTGCGGCCAAAGGCATCACCGTGCTGTCGATCAACGCGTTGTATCCGTTTGATGTGTGGAATGACGAGCGCCGTGCACAGGCCTTGAAGCTGGCCGCTTATGCTCGTGATTGCGGCGCTCGAGGGTTGGTCATGTGTCCGCTCAACGACCGTGCCGACCCGCGTAATGAAGCCGCACGTGCTTCAGGTTTGCGCACGGCGTTGACTGAACTGGCGCCGATCCTGCGCGATCACGGCATTCTCGGTTTCATCGAGCCGCTGGGTTTTGAAGAATGCTCGCTGCGACGCAAGCGCACGGCGGTGGACACGATCAAGACCATTGGCGGGCTGGATGTGTTCCGGTTGGTCCACGACACCTTTCACCATCACCTGGCCAGCGAGCATGAGTTCTTCCCCGAGCTGACCGGGCTGGTGCACATCTCCGGTGTCGAGGATGCCGAGGCACCACTGGCGACCATTCGCGACGGCCATCGGGTGCTGGTGGGCGAGGGCGACATTCTCGGCAACGCGGCACAGATCGAAACCTTGCTCGCTACCGGCTACAGCGGCTACCTGTCGTTCGAACCGTTCGCCGACAGCGTGCATGGCCTGGCGGATATCGAGCGGGCGATCGGCGCGAGCATGGATCACCTGCAAAAAACTCTGGCCTGAGACAGTTATCGAACTGATTGGAGAACCCTTGTGGGAGCGAGCTTGCTCGCGATGGGGCCTGCACATTCAACATTGATGCTGGCTGCCAGTCCGCCATCGCGAGCAAGCTCGCTCCCACAATGATCAGTGTTCACAGCACATACCGGATTTGGCTTCAAAGGAAGGTGCAAGCATGACCACAACAAGACTGACCATGGCCCAGGCCCTGGTGAAATTCCTCGATAACCAGTACATCGAGGTCGATGGGGTCCAGAGTAAATTCGTCACCGGGATCTTTACCATTTTCGGCCACGGCAACGTGCTGGGTTTGGGGCAGGCCCTGGAGCAGGACAGCGGTGACCTGATCGTCCATCAGGGCCGCAACGAGCAAGGCATGGCCCATGCCGCCATCGGGTTCGCCAAGCAGCACCTGCGGCGCAAGATCTACGCCTGTACTTCATCCGTGGGACCGGGTGCGGCGAACATGCTGACCGCTGCCGCCACGGCGACGGCCAACCGCATTCCCTTGCTGCTGTTGCCCGGCGATGTCTATGCCTGCCGCCAACCGGACCCGGTGTTGCAACAGATCGAGCAATTCCACGATCTGAGCATCAGCACCAACGATGCGTTCAAGGCTGTGAGCAAATACTGGGACCGCATCAACCGTCCCGAACAACTCATGACCGCGGCGATCCACGCCATGCGTGTGCTCACCGATCCCGCCGAAACCGGCGCCGTGACCCTGGCTTTGCCGCAAGACGTGCAGGCCGAGGCGTACGATTATCCCGAATACTTCCTGCAAAAACGCGTGCACCGCATCGAGCGCCGTCCGGCCACCGAGGCGATGCTTGGCGATGCACTGGCGCTGTTCAAAGGTAAACGCAAACCGCTGATCATCTGCGGCGGCGGGGTCAAGTACTCTGGCGCCAACTCCGCGTTGCAGGCGTTCGCCGAGCGCTTCGACATTCCTTTCGCCGAAACCCAGGCCGGCAAGAGTGCGGTGGTGTCCAGCCATCCGCTGAACGTCGGCGGGATCGGCGAAACCGGTTGCCTGGCGGCGAACCTGCTGGCCAGGGACGCGGATCTGATCATTGGCATTGGCACCCGTTACAGCGACTTCACCACCGCGTCGAAGTCCTTGTTTCAGCACCCGGAAGTGCAATTTCTCAACCTCAATATCAGCCCCTGCGACGCCCTGAAACTCGACGGCGTGCAATTGCTGGCGGATGCCAGAACCGGTTTGTCGGCGCTGGCCGAAGCGCTGGGCGATTATCGTTCGAGCTGGGGCGATCAACCCCGTCAGGCCAAGGCGCAACTGGATGAGGAGGTCGATCGCATCTATCAGGTGGAATACCAGGCCAAGGATTTCGTCCCGGAAATCAACGACCACATGGACCCGGCGGTGCTGCGCGAATTCATCGAGCTGACCGGCTCCTGCCTGACCCAGAGCCGCGTACTCGGGGTGCTCAACGAAACCCTCGCCGATGATGCCGTGATCGTCGCCGCCGCCGGCAGCCTGCCCGGTGACTTGCAGCGCAGTTGGCGCAGCAAGGGCGTGAACACCTATCACGTCGAGTACGGTTATTCGTGCATGGGTTATGAGGTCAACGCCGCATTGGGTGTGAAACTCGCCGAGCCTGAGCGCGAGGTCTATGCACTGGTGGGCGATGGCTCCTACATGATGCTGCACTCGGAGCTGGCGACCTCGATTCAGGAGCGGCGCAAGATCAACGTGGTGCTGCTCGACAACATGACCTTCGGCTGCATCAACAACCTGCAGATGGGCAACGGCATGGATAGCTTCGGCACCGAGTTCCGCTTCCGCAACCCGCAAACCGGCAAGCTCGATGGCGATTTCGTGCCGGTGGATTTCGCCATGAGCGCTGCGGCCTATGGCTGCAAGACCTACAAAGTGAACACCGTCGAAGCGCTGCAAGCCGCTCTGGCGGATGCGCGCTTGCAGACGGTGTCGACGCTGATCGACATCAAGGTGCTGCCCAAGACCATGATTCACGGCTACCTGTCGTGGTGGCGGGTCGGCGTGGCGCAAGTCTCCACCAGTGCGCGCACCGATGCTGTGGCCAAGACACTGAATGAACGACTGGCGAAGGCCCGTCAGTACTGATTGCCCCTGAAACAACAACAAATTTTCACAGGAGAATCTTCATGTCATTGCTCTCTAATTCATTGCGCATTGGCGTCATCGGCACCGGGGCCATCGGCCAGGACCACATCCGTCGTTGCAGCCAGACCTTGCTCAACAGCCAGGTCGTGGCGGTCACCGACATCAATTTGCAGCAAGCGGCCAAGGTCGTTGCCGATTTGAAACTGACTGCCGAGGTCTATCCCGACGGTCACGCCCTGATCAACGCGCCGGAAGTCGAGGCGATCCTCGTTACCTCCTGGGGGCCGAGTCACGAGGAGTTCGTGCTGGCAGCGATTGCCGCCGGTAAGCCGGTGTTCTGCGAAAAACCGCTGGCGGTCACCGCCGAAGGCTGCCGCAAGATCGTCGAGGCCGAAGTGGCCCACGGCAAGCGTCTGGTGCAGGTTGGTTTCATGCGACCGTACGATGAAGGTTATCGCGCGTTGAAATCAGTGATCGACAGCGGCCAGATCGGCGAGCCGTTGATGCTGCATTGCGCCCACCGCAACCCGACCGTGGGTGAGAACTACAAGACCGACATGGCGATCACCGACACCCTGATTCATGAGCTGGACGTGTTGCGCTGGTTGCTCGACGACGATTATGTCTCGGTGCAGGTGGTGTTCCCGCGCAAGACCAGCAAAGCCCTCGCGCATTTGAAAGACCCGCAGATCGTGCTGCTGGAAACCGTCAAGGGCACGCGCATCGACGTCGAAGTGTTCGTCAACTGCCAATACGGCTACGACATCCAGTGCGAAGTGGTAGGGGAGACCGGCATCGCCAAACTGCCGGAGCCGTCCCAGGTGCAGTTGCGCAGTGGCGCGAAGCTGTCCAACGCGATTCTGATGGACTGGAAGGACCGGTTCATCGCTGCGTATGACGTCGAATTGCAGGCATTCATCGATGGTGTGCGCGCCGGGCAGGTTGGCGGGCCTTCGGCGTGGGATGGCTTCGCAGCGGCGGTGGCGGCGGATGCGTGCATCGAAGCACAGAACAACGGCCAGATCGTCAAAGTCGCTCTCCCTGACCGCCCCCACTTCTACGACTAACCACAACCTGATCTCTGCTGACACTCATCGATCATGTAGGAGCTGCCGCAGGCTGCGGCAGCTCCTACAGGGGGCATAACAATAAGAAGGAGTTGATTCATGCGCATCGGACTTGTCGGATACGGCCATGGCGGCCGGTTTTTCCATGCTCCACTGATCAGCAGTTTGCCGGGTGCAACCTTCGTCGGTGTGGTAACCCGTTCAGCCGAGCGGCGCCAGTTGCTGGCGGCAGAACATCCCGGCGTGCCGGCCTTCGACAGCATCGGCCAGATGGTGGAAGCGGGGATCGATGTATTGGTGGTGTCGACACCACTCAAGGGCCGCCCGGCACTGGTGCTCGACGGCATCGAGCACGGTGTGGCGGTGGTCAGCGACAAGCCGTTCGCCGCTGACGCGCAACAGGCGCAAACCCTGATCACCATGGCCGAGCGCCAGGGTGTGCGGCTCAGCGTCTATCAGAACCGGCGCTGGGACTCGGACTTCCTCACGGTACGCAAACTCATCGAGTCAGGGGCGCTGGGCCAGGTCACCCGTTTCGAATCGCGGATCGAGCGTTACTCGCCACAGTCGGTGAACAACGGCAGTGGCGGCGGTTTCTTGCGCGATCTTGGCAGTCACCTGGTGGATCAGGCGTTGTTGCTGTTCGGTCCGGTGACACGGGTCTACGCCGAACTGGATTATCTGGAGAAAGACCAGACGTTCGATAACGGCTTCTTTATGTCCCTGACCCACGCTAACGGCGTGACCTCGCACCTGGGCGGCAGTTGCCTGCAAAACACCCCCGGCCCGCGCTTTCGCGTGACCGGCACTCAGGGTTGCTACAGCGTCGACGGTCTGGACGGGCAGGAGGCGTCGGCGCTCGCCGGGCTCACACCGAAATCCGAAGGTGAACGCTGGGGCGTGGAAGAGCATCGCCGCTGGGGCTGGTTCGAACAAGGCGAAGTGCGCGAAAGGGTTCCCTCCGAGCGTGGTGGCTGGAATCAGTTCTATTTACAACTGCAAACCGCGTTGCAGAGCGGTGGCCCACTGCCTGTGGACGCCCGTGATGCACTGGCGACCACCCGCGTGCTAGACGCTGCGCGGCTGAGTTTCGAGCGCCATCAAGTGGTGCAATTGAGCTCGTTCGAGAGTCATGGAATAAAATCATAATAAAATTCTAAAATGAGTTGATATGGAATATATTTTCCAATAAAGTCATTTTCAGCGAGCTGCCTCGCACCCGGTTCCAACTCTTTTCCCGCTTGTCCGCTTACTGAAATCGTCACGCCTTATCCATAAAACCAACAAGAATGTGGAGAAAGACTTTTCATGAAGACCAAGATCCGTTTCGCCTCACTCGCCTTGTCCCTGATGTTCGCCAGCGGCGCTGCACTCGCTGACATGAAGATCGGCGTCAGCATGTCGCAGTTCGATGACACCTGGCTGACTTACCTGCGTGAGTCCATGGATACCAAAGCCAAGTCCTATCCCGATGGCGTCAAGCTGCAGTTCGAAGACGCGCGCAGCGACGTGGTCCGGCAGTTGAGCCAGGTAGAAAGCTTCATCAGTCAGAAGGTCGACGCCATCGTGGTCAACCCGGTGGATACTGCCGCGACCAAAAAAATCACCGAATCGGCGGTCAAGGCCGGCATTCCGCTGGTGTACGTCAATCGCCGTCCCGATGACCTGAACCTGCCCAAAGGCGTGGTCACTGTCGCCTCCAACGACCTGGAGGCCGGTCAGATGCAGATGCAATACCTGGCCGACAAAATGGGCGGCAAGGGCGACATCGTCATCCTGCTGGGCGATCTGGCGAACAACTCCACCACCAACCGTACCAAGGGCGTGAAAGAGGTGTTGGCCAAATACCCGAACATCAAGATCGAGCAAGAGCAAACCGGCATCTGGTTGCGGGACAAGGGCATGACCCTGGTCAACGACTGGCTGACCCAGGGCCGCAAGTTCGACGCAGTCGTCTCCAACAACGACGAGATGGCCATTGGCGCCGCGATGGCTCTGCAACAGGCCGGAGTGGAAAAGGGCAGTATTCTGATCGCCGGTGTCGACGGTACGCCTGACGGTTTGAACGCGGTGAAGAAGGGCTCTCTGGTCGTCTCGGTGTTTCAGGACGCCAAGGGTCAGGCAGACGGATCGATCGAGACGGCAGTGAAAATGGCCAGGAACGAGCCGGTCGAGCCGGCCGTGTGGGTGCCGTATCGCTTGATCACGCTGCAAAACGTTGATCAGTTCAAATAGCCCGTCCGTTCAATAACAACAATAAAACACGCAAGGTGGCAACCGCGACCTTGCTGATGGAGTACCTGATCATGTTCGCTTCAGCGACTGCTTCGAGCACCCCTTTGAAGGGTGTCCAGCCAACTGCAATACCTGTCGATGAGCCGTACCTGCTGGAGATCATCAACGTCAGCAAGGGTTTTCCCGGTGTGGTGGCGTTGTCCGATGTGCAACTGCGGGTGCGCCCCGGTTCCGTGCTGGCCTTGATGGGCGAGAACGGCGCCGGCAAATCCACCCTGATGAAAATCATCGCCGGCATCTACCAGCCAGACGCCGGCGAATTGCGCCTGCGGGGCAAGCCGGTGGTGTTCGACACGCCCCTGGCGGCGCTGCAGGCCGGGATCGCGATGATCCACCAGGAACTCAACCTGATGCCGCACATGAGCATCGCCGAAAACATCTGGATCGGTCGTGAGCAGCTCAACGGTTTCCACATGATCGACCACCGGGAAATGCACCGCTGCACGGCGAAACTGCTGGAGCGCCTGCGGATCAACCTTGACCCCGAAGAGCAGGTCGGCAATCTGAGCATCGCCGAACGGCAAATGGTCGAGATCGCCAAGGCCGTTTCCTACGACTCCGACATCCTGATCATGGACGAACCGACTTCGGCCATCACCGACAAGGAGGTCGCCCACCTGTTTTCGATCATCGCCGACCTGAAAAGCCAGGGCAAAGGCATCATCTACATCACCCACAAAATGAATGAAGTGTTCGCTATCGCCGATGAAGTGGCGGTGTTCCGCGATGGCGCCTACATAGGCCTGCAGCGGGCCGACAGCATGGACGGCGACAGCCTGATTTCGATGATGGTCGGTCGCGAGTTGAGCCAGTTGTTTCCGGTGCGCGAAAAGCCGATTGGCGATTTGTTGCTGTCGGTGCGCGACCTCAAGCTCGATGGCGTTTTCCAGGACGTGTCCTTCGATCTGCATGCCGGCGAGATCCTCGGCATTGCCGGGTTGATGGGCTCGGGGCGGACCAACGTCGCCGAAGCGATTTTCGGCATTACCCCGAGCGACAGTGGCGAGATTCGTCTCGATGGCGAGGTGGTGCGCATCAGCGATCCGCACATGGCGATCGAGAAGGGTTTGGCACTGTTGACCGAGGATCGCAAGCTGAGCGGCCTGTTCCCATGCCTGTCGGTGCTGGAGAACATGGAAATGGCAGTGCTGCCGCACTACGCCGGCCACGGCTTCATCCAGCAAAAAGCCCTGCGCGCCTTGTGCGAGGACATGTGCGCAAAGCTGCGGGTGAAAACCCCGTCGCTTGAGCAGTGCATCGACACCTTGTCCGGTGGCAATCAGCAGAAAGCCTTGTTGGCGCGCTGGTTGATGACCAACCCGCGAATCCTGATTCTCGACGAGCCGACCCGCGGTATCGATGTCGGCGCCAAGGCCGAGATTTACCGGCTCATCTCCTGTCTCGCCAGCGAAGGCATGGCGGTGATCATGATTTCCTCGGAGCTGCCGGAAGTGCTCGGCATGAGCGACCGGGTGATGGTCATGCACGAGGGCGACCTGATGGGCACTCTCGAGCGCAGCGAAGCGACTCAGGAACGAGTGATGCAACTGGCCTCGGGCATGTCCCAGTGTCATTAAATCAAGGGTGAGCACAATTCAAGGGTGAAAGGGGATTGTGTGGCGAGGGAGCTTGCTCCCGCTGGGCAGCGAAGCGGCCCTAAAAGAATGGGACTGCTGTGCAGTCCAGCGGGAGCAAGCTCCCTCGCCACAAGCAAGCTCCCTCGCCACATGGATTTCATTTGAAGGGTGAGTGGTTATGAACGCGATACTGGAAAACAAGCCTGCAACGGCGCCGGTCAAGAGTCGCCGGCGCTTTCCGACCGAGCTGAGCATCTTCCTGGTGCTGATTGGCATCGGCCTGGTGTTCGAAATGTTCGGCTGGATCGTACGCGACCAGAGCTTTCTGATGAACTCCCAGCGGCTGGTGCTGATGATCCTGCAAGTATCGATCATCGGCTTGCTGGCGATTGGCGTGACCCAGGTGATCATCACCACCGGCATCGACTTGTCCTCCGGCTCGGTGTTGGCGTTGTCGGCGATGATCGCCGCCAGCCTGGCCCAGACCTCGGATTTCGCCCGTGCGGTATTCCCGTCGCTGACTGACTTGCCGGTGTGGATTCCAGTGATCGTCGGGCTCGGCGTCGGGCTGCTGGCGGGGGCAATCAACGGCAGCATCATTGCCATCACCGGGATTCCACCATTCATCGCCACCTTGGGCATGATGGTCTCGGCCCGTGGCCTGGCGCGTTACTACACCGAAGGCCAGCCAGTGAGCATGCTGTCGGACTCCTACACGGCTATCGGTCACGGCGCGATGCCGGTGATCATTTTTCTGGTGGTAGCGGTGATCTTCCATATCGCGCTGCGCTACACCAAGTACGGTAAGTACACCTACGCCATCGGCGGCAACATGCAGGCGGCGCGTACGTCCGGGATCAACGTCAAACGCCATCTGGTCATCGTCTACAGCATCGCCGGGTTGCTGGCGGGACTGGCGGGCGTGGTGGCTTCGGCCCGTGCCGCCACCGGCCAGGCCGGGATGGGCATGTCCTATGAGCTGGATGCGATTGCCGCCGCGGTCATCGGTGGTACCAGCCTGGCGGGCGGGGTGGGGCGCATCACCGGCACGGTCATCGGCGCACTGATCCTCGGGGTGATGGCCAGCGGGTTCACTTTCGTGGGGGTCGATGCCTACATCCAGGACATCATCAAAGGCTTGATCATCGTGGTCGCGGTGGTCATCGACCAATACCGCAACAAACGCAAACTCAAACGCTGAATTTGACTGCAAAAACAGCGAGGGCCATTTCTGGCCCTCGCTTCGCAATACCCCCCGCAAGGCAGCCACTGCGTTTCATCGATGCCAGGCTATCAACTGGCGGATCCGGCAGCATCGTTGATGGGATCTCCGTCAGCAAACATCTGTTGAGGCATTCACCTTCTCGGTTCCGGGTAGCACGCCAGTCGTAGTCGCCTTCAGCGCTGTGATTCCCTCTGTGTTGAGTACCCTGACTTCGGCTGTTGCGTGACCACGTTCATCGATGTCAGCGATGAGCCAGTGGCAGAATGAAACGGGTCATTCAGGACAGGGCTCTTCCATTGTAATGGCGCTGGCAAGCCCTGCGGTTTGGGCTTTCGGGAAGAGGGGGGCGTGTCATGACGGCGCTCTTTTATTTCGCCAAAGGGCAGGCCGCATAACGATTCAATCGTACGGCGAATTCAGGGGGGAATATACGAGTAGGTTGCAGGCGGGTGTCTTGTGACTTTCATAACGTTTTTGTCGGTATTTCGCACAACGCAATTCACTCAACGAAAAACGCCGCTGATTCCCGACCGGGACAGCGGCGTCGTTGGTTAGTGTCGGGCGCTACTTATAGTGTTTTTCATACACGGCAACCTGCTCCGGTGTGATCAGCTGAAAGGGTACCCAGACATCCGTCTCGACCGGCTCACCCTTGATCATTTTGATGGCCGCTTGCAGCGCGGTGGCCGCCTGGGCGTTGGGGTCTTGAAAGACTGAGGCGGCCAGCATCCCGCGCTTGATCGCCGCCAGGCCGTCGGGCAGGCCGTCGATGCCGACAATCGCAATCTCGCCTTTGGTTTTGCCGGCCTGCTGCAATGCCATGGCGGCGCCGATGGCCATCTCGTCATTGTTGGCGACGATGGCATCGAAACTCGTGCCGGCCAGCAGCCAGTTGCTGGTCAGGTCCATGCCTTTGTTGCGCTGCCATTCGGCACTTTGCTGTTCGACAATCGTGATCCCCGGGTAGTCCTTGAGCACCTGTTTGACGCCCTCGGTGCGGTCGTGCGTGGAGTTTTGCGCGAGGTCGCCCATGATGATCGCGAGGGTGCCTTTGCCCCCCAGTTTTTCGGCCAGATAGCGCATTTGCAGTTGCCCGGCCTCAATGTCGTTCGATGCCACAGTGACCACGCCTTTGGGCAAGACGCGTTCGTCCGGGTGGCGGTTGACGTAGACCAATGGTGTCTGCGCGTCGACGGCGGCGCGGGTCATGTTGGCGGTGGCAGCAGTGTCCACAGGCAAGACGATGACCGCATCGACTTTCTGGTTGAGAAAGCCCTGGACTTGATTGAGCTGGCGAACCACATCGCCTTGGGCATCCTCGAACTGGATCTGGATGTTGTCCTTTTTGGCGGCTTCCTCCAGCCCACTGCGCACATAGGTCATGAAGTTGTCATCGACCCTGGCAATGCTGACACCGATGCGATAGCTGGCGGCGGCCCATTGGCTGAAGACGAGTAGCAGCGTGGCAAAAAGTAGTGTGCAGCGACGCATGATGGTTTTCCTTTTGTTGTTATAAATCGACATTCATCAAGATCGGGGGGAGGGTTGCTGGCGCGCGCAGAATCAACTTCCGGGCGCGCCGCAGGCTCCTCAATCCAGCGTGAACGCTTGCCGGAAACGTTCGAGCGCCGCTTCGCTGTCGCCGCTGGCCCAGCCCTCAAGCCCGACGACACCGGTGTATCCCATACCGAACAAGGCCTTGGCAATGGCCGGGTAATGGATTTCGCCGGTGCCCGGTTCCATGCGCCCCGGGACGTCAGCGACCTGGATTTCGCCGATGGCGTTGCCGGCGCGCTGGATCAGTTCGATCAGGTTCCCTTCGCCAATCTGCGCATGGTAAAGGTCCAGGTTCATCTTCAGATGAGGGCTGCCCACGGCCTCGATCAGCGCCAGGGTATCGTCGGCACGAGCGAACGGCGTGCCGGGGTGATCCACTTCGGTATTGAGGTTTTCCAGCAGGAACACCCGGCCGGCGTCTTCGCCCAGACGCGCGATTTTCTCCAGGGTCTTGCAGGCGCTCAACCACATGCGGCCGGTGGTGTGAGCCACGGGTTTGACTGGTAAACCCTGATCGCCCAGGCCCGTGCCATGCAGGTTGAGGCTTGGGCAATTCAGTTGGGCGGCAACGGCCAGCGATTCCCGTGCGCTGTCGAGCAGGTGCTGGATGTCCTCGGGGTCGGTCAAGTTGCCCGAGATGTAGCCAGTCATGGAGGTGAAGTCAGCGCCGGTGGCGACCAGGGCCGGAATGTCTTTACTCGTCCAGCCCCAGATTTCGGCGCTGAAGCCCAGTTCATGAATGCGTTTGACCCGTTCGGTGAACGGCAGGTCGAGGAACACCATTTCGGCGCTGATCGCCAGTTTGAACGGCGTGAAACTCATGGACGACCTCCTTGCACACGCACCGGTTTGCCCTGCTGGAAGGACTCGATACAGGCGCGGGCAATGGCCAGTGCCGCGCGGGCATCCTCACCGCTGGCGAGTGGTTTTTCTCCGGTGCGCAGGCAGTCGACAAAGTGGTTGAGCTCCGCCACATACGCGTCACGCAACAGGTCGGTGTCCAAACGCTGGGTGTCGGCCTGGATGCCATTGGCCAGGTAGCGAACCAGGTCAGAGTCATTGACGCTGCCCATGCTCAGCATGCCAGCGCTGCCGAACACTTCGCCCCGAACGTCGTAGCCATAGACCGCCTGGAAATTCGCCTCGGCGGTGGCGATGGCGCCGTTGTCGAAACGGATCGTGACCACGGCGGTGTCCAGAAACCCTTTATTCTTGTAGTCCGGCGCGATCAGGGCATCGGCCATGACAAACACCTCGACCGCTTCGGCTCCGGGATTGAGGTAGCGCAGGGTATCGAAGTCATGGATCAGGGTTTCGAGGAAAATCACCCACTGCGGCGAAGCGGCGGGATTGTTCAGTGCCGGATCGCGCGTCAGCGAGCGCAGCAGTTGCGGGGTACCGATACGTCCGGCGACCACGTCCAGGTGAGCCGCGCGGAAGCTTTTGGCAAAGCGGCGGTTGAAGCCTACCTGCAGCGTCACTCGCGCATCGGCAGCCGCAGCGATGGCGCGGTCGGCTTCGTCCAGGGTAATGGCCATGGGTTTTTCACAAAACACCCCTTTGCCGGCCCTTGCTGCGCTAACCACCAATTCGGCATGGCTGCGGGCCGGGGCAGCGATCAACACACCGTCGATTTGCGGGTCATCGAGCAATTGCTGTGGATCGGTGTAGACCCGCTGTACACCCAACTCTGTGGCGAGGCGAGCAGCCTGGCCAGGTGTCGGGTCGGCGATAGCGGCCAGGCAGGCACCGGGAATGTGTCGGGCCGCGGTCTGACCGTGGAAGCTGCCCATACGGCCAGCGCCGATGAGACCCAGGCGGATGATCTTGGATGCACTCATGAAATTTATCCCTTTTATTGTTGTTCAACGACTCGACAGCAGGAATGTCCTTGCTGGTAAAAAGCAGGGAGCAAAGGCTGTGCCAATACTTAACACGTTGATTTATAAAGATTTAATAATATAAATTTGAATTAAGTGTTCATTCTGATGACATGTCTATACTGACATGTCGAAAATATGAACATAGGGACGCAGAGTGAACCCACAGCCGATGGCCTTTAGCGCGCAAGACCTGGATTACATCGCCGCAATCGGGCCTGCGTCGTTGAGCGAAGGACCGATCGCAGAGCTGGAACAGGCCTGGCTGGCGTGTCTGAGGGGAAGTATCGATCGACCCGCCGGGGTCCGGCAGGTGATTTGGGACTCCTGGCTGCGCAGCGTCGGTGCTGGCCTCAACCCTGAGGATGGTGCGTACCGGTTTGTCGACCCTGCCGATCTGGCCGCGACGCTGGCAGCCAATCGCGCGTTGATCGCAGCGGCAGCGCAGGTCATGCGCGGATTGCTGGCGTACAACCCCAGGGGGCATATCAACCTGACCGATGCCCAGGGAACGATGCTGTATTCCTGCGGCCTCGATCTCACACCGGTGGGCAGCCAACTGCTGGAGTCGGTGCAGGGCACCAACTGCACTGGGCTGGCGCTTGCCGAAGACCGATTGATGTATGTGCTGGCCGAGGAAAACTTCGGTGTCGACCTGCGTCGGCGGCGCATGCATTGTGCCGCCGCGCCGATCCGTAATGCCCAGGGTCGGACGCTGGCCATGCTGACCCTGACCGCAGAGCCCGGCTGGTTTCATTTCCATACGCTGGGCACCGTCCAGGCCGCAGCCGAAGCGGTTTCGCGGCAGATGGCGCTGCAGGCCTTGCTGGAAGAACAACAAACCGTGCTTGAGGTGCTGAACGAAGGACTGGTGGTGCTGGATGAGCGCGGCTGTATCAAGGCGCTCAATCGCTATGCCCGGCAATTGTTTCGCGTGGGCCTGGATTTGCTGGGCAGTCCGTTCCAGCGACTGGGCCGGAGCGAGTTGACCGATGAGGTACTGCTGTGCGGCCGGGAAAGGCAGCAGTATGAAGGGATCAGAGATCTGGATTGCACCTTTGAATTGCATGATCGCAGTCAGCTGGCGTGCCTGGTGTCCGTGTGTTCACTGGAGCAAGGCGGGCGCATCGTTTCGTTGCGGGAGAACCGACGCATCCGGGAAATTACCCGGCGGATCATCGGCACTCAGGCCAGCTACACCTTCGAAACCATCCAGGGCAGTTCGCGCGCCATTCAAGACGCATTGCACCTGGGACGAATCGCCAGTCGCAGTGACTCGACCACACTGATCCTGGGCGAAAGCGGCACCGGCAAGGAGTTGTTCGCCCAGGCGATTCATAACGGCAGTGACCGGTGCGGTGGTCCGTTTGTGGCGGTCAATTGCGGGGCCATTCCGCGAGATCTGGTGCAGAGCGAATTGTTCGGGCATGTCGAGGGCGCCTTCACCGGGTCGGCCCGCGGCGGTTCGGCCGGTAAGTTCGAATTGGCCGATGGCGGAACGATCTTCCTCGACGAAATCGGTGACATGTCTTTTGATGCCCAGGTCAGCCTGCTGCGGGTCTTGCAAGAAGGCGAGGTGACGCGGGTGGGCGCAAAGCAATCCCGGCAGGTGAATGTGCGCATCATCGCGGCCACCCACCGCAACTTGAGTCAGGCAGTGGCCGATGGCGCGTTCCGTGAGGATCTGTACTACCGGCTCAACGTACTGAGCCTGACGGTTCCACCACTGCGGATGCGCCGCGAGGATGTGCCCTTGCTGGCGCAACATTTTCTTGGTCGTTGCGCACGCTCGCTGCGCAAATCGGTGCAGGGCATCTCGCCGCAGGCGCTGGATATTCTTTGCGCCTACCACTGGCCAGGCAATGTTCGCGAGCTGGAAAACACCATTGAACGGGCGGCCAATCTGGCAGTGACCGAACTGATCCTGCCCGAAGACCTGCCGCATGAAATCAAGCAAAGACTGCGGCGTTCGGCGCCGGGAAACGTGCCTGAGCCTCGGGCGGCCAGGGACCTCGGCACCCATGAAATGAACGCGATCATCACGGCCCTCAGGGATACCCGCGGCAACATCCGCCTGGCCGCCAGACAGCTGAACGTTTCCCGTGGCGGGCTGTACAACAAGATGAACCGGTTTGGGTTGAGTGCCGATGCTTTTCGTGCGAACCCTGACCTGGGTTGAGTTGACTGAAACACGACCCTGTGGCGAGGGAGCCAGCTCCCTCGCCACAGGGATTCGGTCAGACCAACCCCGCCCCCATCAACACTCCTCCAACGCCAGCACATCCGGGTGGCAATTTCCATTGCTGTATCGCTGGTGGTCGGCACGCCAGGATCGAACCAATCTGGAGCCTCCCGCACACATTGCGGCTCAGGCGCTGGCGTTCCAGAGCAGCCTGAAGCAATTGCTGACGACTCGGCAGGCTGTCTGTTCAAGATGTGGCTCGGCTGATACACAGCGTATCAATGAGCGACGCCCTTATTTCCGTTGCCGTGGATGCTCAAGCAGCTTGAGTTTGCTCCGAGGAACACTGTTTTCCCGACTGGGTTATCCAGAACACCGGCTGACTTTTGCCCAAGGGTTGATCAATGGCGAAAGTGTGATTGATTTACAGCGGCGTACAGGGCTTTGCGTGCAAGCGTGCAAACGCTGGAAAGTGCGTTTCTTGCTGATTTTCGAACATCCAGGCCTTCGGTGCTACAAGCGCCGCCGCGTTTTTTTGAGTGTTCGGCTGGCATCCCTGGCAGTCAGCGACTCGAGATTTTTGTAAAAATACCGCGTCGCGTTGAATCAGCCACGCTGATCGGGACGGCTACTCCAATAGCATCAGTTGGCCAACATCACCCGCTTGAATTTTGCTTTCGAAAGCTGCGAGCCGTAATTTCTAAGTGGAGTCTCCACGAGCTGGTAGGAAAACTCTGCAGTCACTCCAGTTAGTACTAGTGCGATGAGGGTGGCAAATATTTTATCAGTTTCAAGTGTGAGGTCCGTATACCCTGACTGAAGGCATATTTCTCTTACAACTGCAAATATAGGGTTGTGAACAAGATAGATGGAGTAAGAACGCGATCCGATGTAGATGGCGATCTTTCGGAGATGGCCATGTGAGCCTGTAAGGTTTAGATTTCCCGAGCACAGGAGCGCAACCAGGCTTGAAGTGATCGCGACAAGTCCCATGTAGTAGGGAGACCAGCCGATTTTTGCTGTGATGATGGGTAGGGGGATGCAGATCAATAATGCAAGTTGTAATGTTTTTTTCTTGTTGGCAGAGAGAATACTTGATATCCGCTGTGGGTAGTAATGCCAGGCCAGCGCGATTAGGGTGCCGTAAAGCAATGCGTCACTTCGAATGAACCAAAGCAATGTACCCCACGGACGTATCTGTGTGGAATGGTAAATTGCCACTGCAAGAAAAGGGATGATTAATAATTTGCGATTAGGGATGAAGAACAGAATGATGGGGAGAATTACATAGAACTGTTCTTCTAGCGACAAGCTCCAGTAGTGCCATAGTGGAGTTGCGCTGTTTGAGTTTTGAGTGTACCAGATGTATATGTTTTGGACGTTCAACATGCCGAATGCCCAGGAATTTACCATGTTCTCTTGTGAGCCAAATGTCCTGGAAACGTCAAAGGTAAATGAAATTGCCAGCGTTATGGTCGACCAGAAAATTGCAGCGGGCCACAATCGAAATAACCGCCTTGTCCAAAAAGATCCGGCAAAACGCAGGAATTGATCTTGCTGGTTTACTGTTTTTATCAACGATGTCGTTATAAGGAATCCGGAAATGCAGAAGAATAAATCTACCCCGCCACCCAGCCAGAAATAGGAAGTCCATTTAAACCAATCCGGATTTAAAAGACCGAGATGGGCAACGAAAGTAATAGCGATGGCATAGGCACGCAAAACTTCGATGTCCAGATTCTTTGTTTCGCTAACGGAGGGTGTCATGCGCTACCTGCGAATCAAGAAAGTTTTATTTTTTTTGGCGCGCAATTCTATAAGCTAAGCCACGCGCTGTCGATAACTCGGTGGCCAGTCGTTTTTCTTCAGGACGATCCACATTCGAATCTCCCCAGGACATATCACTTTTTCAGCGATTTACTGCCGGCAGGAACATGCAGGTAAGACATCACGCTTTCGGTCAATTCTGTCGCCAGCTTGACGGCTTCTTTATTGCGGGCCATCACACCCGCCACCAATCCTTCGATCAAGGCGAGCACGGCGATGTTGGAGCTGGTCATGACCGGATGGTCGGCGGGGGCAAATAGCACGTGTTCGGCAATGCTGGCGAGAGGCGATGCGGGAGAGTCGGTGATTGCCAGCACCGAGGCGCCGCGCTCATTGGCAAAACGCGCGAGTTGCAGGGTGTCGAGGGAATAGCGCGGCAAGGAGATCGCCAGCAATACATCCTGATCGGTGATTGCGGCCAGGCGGTAAGCGGCGTTTTCGTTGCCGCCTTCCATGCTGATGGCGGTGGCGTCCGCACAGAAGGGCATCAGGGTCGAGGCGGCCAGGCCGGCGAAGTAGACGCTGTTGCCAAAGCCGAGGATGTAGATTTTACGCGCCTCGGTCAGGCGGGTGACGAACGCTTCAAAGGCATCTTCATGGTTGTTGGTCGCCGCCGTGGCGAGGTGGCGGTTTCATGAGCCATTTCTTCGATGCCCAGCGTCGCAGCCCTTAGCGTCGATCCAGCCAAACCGTCTGTGCATTACAGAATTCGCGCACCCCGAAATGCGAGAGCTCACGGCCAAAGCCACTCTTCTTCACGCCACCAAAACTGACACGGGGATCGCTGGCGCTATAACCGTTGATGAACACGCCACCGGTTTCAAGTTCGCCGGCCATCTGTCGGGCGAGTTCGATATTGCGCGTGAAGAGGGTGGCGGTGAGGCCGAACTCGCTGTCATTGGCCAGCTCCAGCGCATGGGCTGCGTCTCGGGCCGTGATGATTGAAGCCACAGGACCAAACAATTCCTGTTTGAATGATGTCATCTGATCGGTCACGTCGCCGAGTACCGTAGGCTCATAGTAATTGCCGGGGCCTTCAGCCTTCTTTCCACCCATCAGCAGCGTCGCGCCTTCTTCCAGGGTGTCGCGCACCTGTTGATCCAGTTCGTCGCGCAGGTCGAAGCGAGCCATCGGGCCGATGTAGGTGTTGGTGGCGAGTGGATCACCGACGACCAGTTGCCGGGTGGCCGCGACGAACTTGCGGGTGAATTCCTCGACGATGCCTTGCTCGACAATCAGGCGTTTGGCGGCGGCGCAGACTTGCCCGGTGTTTTGATAACGTCCGATCACCGCGGCTTTTACCGCTTCGTCGAGGTCTGCGTCGTCGAGCACAATGAATGGGTCGGAGCCACCCAGTTCCAATACACATTTCTTCAGTGCCGCTCCAGCCTGAGCACCGATGGCCATGCCCGCCCGCACGCTACCGGTGAGGGTGACCGCCGCGATACGTGGATCGGCGATCGCCCTGGATACTCCCTCCGGCGTGACATTGATGACCTCGAATACACCTTCAGGAAAGTCCGCTTGCTTGACGGCTTCCAGCAGCAGGTAGGCACTGCCCATGACGTTTGGCGCGTGCTTGAGCACGAAGGTATTGCCGGCGAGTAGCGTGGGGACCGCGCCGCGCAGGACTTGCCAGACGGGGAAGTTCCACGGCATGACGGCCAGAATCGGGCCGAGCGGGCGATATTCAATGCGTGCCTTGCCGCCTTCAACCAGGGTCGGTTCCGGGCTCAGCATGGCGGGGCCATGTTCGGCGTACCAATCGCAGAGCTGCGCACATTTTTCAATTTCACCGCGGGCCTGAGCAATCGGCTTGCCCATTTCCTGGGTGATCATATTTGCCATGGCCTGCGCATTGTTGCGCAAGGCCCGGCCGAGGTTGATCAGAAGCTGCGCGCGCTGCTCAACCGGTTTGCGGCGCCAGGTGCGAAACCCGGTAGCGGCTCGTGTCAGTGCTGCCTCTAATGCCGAGTCGGATTCGAAAGGGTATTGGCCGATCTGCTGACCCGTAGTCGGGTTGATCGAAATGGCATGGGTAAGGCTGGATACGTTGGTCATGGCACCGTCCTGCGGGGTAGGAATGCGCTCAGGTTATGGGGGTATATGTTTTATGGAAACTGAATAATACTGAGCATAATGTTCACGTTTGGAGAATGATTTGGATCTGGTTCAGCTCGAAATTTTCAAGGCTGTCGCCGAGCACGGCAGCATCAGCGTGGCCGCCCAGCATATCCACCGGGTGCCATCGAATCTCACAACCCGAATCAAGCAGCTCGAGCTGGACCTGGGTGTGGACCTGTTTATCCGCGAGAAGAGTCGTCTGCGCCTGTCGCCGGCCGGCTGGAGCTTTCTGGATTACGCTCGGCGTATCCTCGACCTGGTTCAGGAGGCGCGTGCCACCGTGGCAGGTGAAGAACCCCAGGGAGCCTTCGCCCTGGGCTCGCTGGAAAGTACGGCAGCGGTACGCATTCCAGAGCTATTGGCCGCCTATAACCAGAGGTACGCCAAGGTTGAACTGGACCTGTCCACCGGCCCCTCCGGCACCATGATCGATGGGGTGCTGTCGGGGCGGCTGGCCGCGGCATTCGTCGATGGTCCGGTGTTGCATCCGGCGCTGGAGGGCGTGCCTGCTTTCGAAGAGGAAATGGTCCTGATCGCACCGCTCAACCATGCGCCGATTCATCGGGCCAAGGATGTGAATGGCGAAAACATCTATGCCTTTCGCTCCAACTGCTCCTATCGCCATCATTTCGAAAGCTGGTTCGCCAATGGTGCGGCGGTGCCCGGCAAGATTTTCGAAATGGAGTCCTATCACGGCATGCTGGCCTGCGTCAGCGCCGGTGCCGGCCTGGCGCTGATGCCTCGCAGCATGCTCGAAAGCATGCCTGGATGTTCGACGGTCAGCGTCTGGCCGTTGTCGGAGTCGTTCCGCTATCTGCGCACCTGGCTGGTGTGGCGCAGGGGGACGGTGTCGCAGAGCCTGACGATGTTTGTGCGTTTGCTTGAGGAACGCGGGGTGGTGTTGGTTGAAAAATAGTGGAAAGTTAACGGTCTGCGCTGAAAAACCGGATAATGGCGGCCAAATCGTATAGCTCGTTATTCTGGTAAGCACGCATGGAAATCAAGGTCAACTTTCTCGACAACCTTCGACTTGAGGCCAAGTTCGACGACTTCACGGTGATTGCCGATCAACCCATTCGCTACAAGGGCGATGGTTCGGCACCGGGGCCGTTCGATTACTTCCTGGCTTCGTCGGCGTTGTGCGCGGCGTACTTCGTGAAGTTGTACTGCGAGACTCGCAATATCCCCACCGAAAATATCCGCCTGTCGCAGAACAACATCGTTGATCCGGAAAACCGCTACAACCAGATTTTCAAGATTCAGGTCGAATTGCCGGCGGACATCTCCGCCAAGGACCGTCAGGGGATCTTGCGCTCCATCGACCGTTGTACGGTAAAGAAGGTGGTGCAAACCGGGCCTGAGTTCGTGATTGAAGAGGTCGAAAACCTCGACGCCGATGCCCAGGCATTGCTGATGCCGCATTCGACTGGCGAAGCGGGCACCTGCATTGTGGGCAAGGATCTGCCGCTGGAGCAAACCATCGCCAACATGTCGGGCATCCTGGCCGACCTGGGCATGAAGATTGAAATCGCTTCGTGGCGCAATATCGTGCCCAATGTGTGGTCGCTGCACATCCGCGATGCGCACTCGCCAATGTGTTTTACCAACGGCAAGGGAGCAACGAAGGAAGGCGCGCTGGCATCGGCACTGGGCGAGTTTATCGAGCGGCTCAACTGCAACTTCTTCTACAACGATCAGTTCTGGGGCGAGGACATCGCCAATGCGGCGTTTGTACATTACCCGGACGAACGCTGGTTCAAGCCTGGCCCGAAGGACGAGTTGCCGACTGAAATCCTCGACGAGTACTGCCTCAAGGTTTACGACCGGGACGGCGAGTTGCGTGGTTCGCATCTGTACGACACCAACTCCGGCAACACTCAACGTGGCATTTGCTCACTGCCTTTTGTGCGCCAGTCGGACAATGAGGTGGTGTACTTCCCGTCCAACCTGATCGAAAACCTGTTCCTGAGCAATGGCATGAGCGCCGGCAACACCCTGGCCGAAGCCCAGGTGCAGTGCCTTTCGGAGATCTTCGAGCGCGCGGTCAAGCGCGAAATCCTCGAAGGCGAAATGTCCTTGCCGGATGTGCCGCAGCAAGTGCTGGCGAAATACCCGAGTATTCTGGCGGGTATCCAGGCCCTGGAAGAGCAGGGCTTCCCGGTGCTGGTCAAGGATGCATCGCTGGGCGGGGAGTTCCCGGTGATGTGCGTGACCTTGATGAACCCGCGTACCGGTGGCGTGTTTGCTTCGTTCGGCGCGCACCCAAGCCTGGAAGTGGCGCTGGAACGCAGCCTGACGGAGCTGCTGCAAGGCCGCAGTTTCGAAGGCCTGAACGATCTGCCTCAGCCGACCTTCGAAGGTCAGGCGGTGACTGAGCCGAACAAC
Organism: Pseudomonas sp. A-B-19; assembly: GCF_019947515.1. Taxonomy (NCBI): domain Bacteria; kingdom Pseudomonadati; phylum Pseudomonadota; class Gammaproteobacteria; order Pseudomonadales; family Pseudomonadaceae; genus Pseudomonas; species Pseudomonas sp. A-B-19. The sequence goes on along the minus strand of NZ_JAGYGN010000031.1, from coordinate 1,398 downwards.
TTCGTCGAGCACTTTATCGATTCCAGCGGTGTGGTCTCGTGGCGCTTCTTCAGTGCCAAACCGGATTTCGAATTCGTTGAGTGGGATTTCTCCGGTCAAGGCGAAAACTCCAATGTCGAAGAGGCCGCGACGTTGTTCGGCATTCTCGAAGACATGGGCAAAGAAGTGTACATGGCGGTCTATGAGCACATCGGCGCCAAGGCCTGCCGCATTCTGGTGCCGGATTACTCGGAAATTTACCCGGTAGAAGATTTGATCTGGGATAACACCAACAAGGCGCTGCAGTTCCGCGCCGACATCCTCAATTTGCACAGCCTGAGCAAGGTCGGCCTGAGATCGCTGGCCCAGGGGCTGGAAAGCAGCGAGCTGGATGATTACACCGACATCACCACCCTGATCGGCATCGAGTTCGACGACAACACGCCTTGGGGCAAGTTGACGATCCTGGAGCTGAGGCTGCTGATCTGTCTCGCCTTGCAGAAGTTTGACCAGGCCAAGGATCTGGTGGAAGCCTTCTTGCAATACAACGACAACACCGTCGAGCGCGGCTTGTTTTATCAAGCCGTGAACGTCGTGCTGGAAATGCAGCTGGACGATGATCTGGAACTGAGCGACTACGAGGTCAACTTCCGCCGGATGTTCGGCAACGAGCGGATGGATGCGGCGATAGGGTCCGTGGATGGCAGCGTACGTTTCTACGGTCTGACGCCGACGAGCATGAAGCTGGAAGGGCTCGACAGGCACCTTCGCCTGGTCGACAGCTACAAGAAGCTGCACATGGCGCGGGCGCGGGTGGCGGCCTTGTCCAGCTGAGAGTGATAACAAAAAAGCACCTTGGGTAATGCCGATCAGTTAAGGACTCTGTAGGAGCAAGCTCGCTCCTACAGTGATTCCCTTTCGCTTAACTGATCGGCATTAAGCACCTTGGGTGCTTTTTTGTTTTTTGGCCATGGCATGGGCTGTGGCTGTTTATGAGGAAGCTCTTCTATATAGAAGGGCGTTCTGGTCCTTCTATGTAGGCGTCCTTTGGGGCGATTTGCAGGTTGTTGATAGAAAACCCGAATCAGTGCTTGACGGCAGATTATAGATGTCTATAATTCGCCCCACTTCCGGCGCAGTCGAAACGGAAAACTCCTTGGTAAACAACGAGTTACGCAGTTTTCGGCAGCAGGTTGCTTCAGTTCATCGAAGCCAGAAGGAAGTTGAAAAAGAGGTGTTGACAGCAGCGAGTAACGCTGTAGAATTCGCCTCCCGCTGACGAGAGATCGGAGGCGCAAGTGGTTGAAGTTGAAAAGGAAACTTGGAAAACTTCAGAAAATAATCACTTGACAGCAAATGAGGCTGCTGTAGAATGCGCGCCTCGGTTGAGACGAAAGCTCTTAACCAACCGCTCTTTAA